>NZ_JAMZBE010000055.1:0-22344 GCF_024158645.1 Halomonas sp. 707B3 | reverse complement strand
GGTTTGATGACCTCGGCAAGGGTGGCGACTAGATGGTTAAGCCGCCGCCGGTACTCGTCGGCTAACGTACGCAACTGGCCATCCAGGTTGCCGCTCTGCTCTCCCACATTGATCAAACGAATCATCAGCGGTGAAAACACACCGCTGCGCTCCAGACCACTTGCCAGCGTATTACCGCGCATTACTCCTTGTCGGGCCTGGCGAATCGCATCGCGATACACCTCATTGCGGGTTGCCGCCTCCAAAATAGCTAGTCCATCCAATAGATTGATGCCCGCCGCTACTAGCAGCGCCAAGTATTCGCTGATAAATGCCATGGCGGACGTGCGCACCAGCGTGCGGCTAATCGGAAGGTGGTAAGCCAGCCAATAAAACCCGGCCCTAACCCGCTGGCTCCGGCTCAATAGCATCGGTAACACCACAACAGCTGCTAACACCCAGTAGCCATAAGCCGCCAGCAGCTCGCGCATCCAGTGCACAGCGCTCAGCACACTCTGGGTCAACGGGGGCAGATGGGCTCCCATCTGGCGAAACATATTGGCCAGATCAGGCAGTACGTAGTACACCCAGAACAGTGCCGCTATCACGATGGTGAGTACGACGAAAAATGGATAGATCAAAGCGCGTGAGACATCCCGGCGCAGGGCGGTAATACGCCCCAGATGTTCGGAGGCATCCATTAGCACGCGGTCGAGGTTGCCCGAGCGCTCACCAATATCGACAAGGTGCCGAACGGTGGCTGGCACCAAGTGTGGGTAAAATGAGAGCCTTGAAGAGAGCGTATTACCGGCCCTAACGCCACTCTGCAGGTCTGCTGTCAGCGCCTTGAGCGCCGGATGTTTAGCATCATCACGCAAATCTTTAAGTGCCATATCGACCGGCAGGCCACTGCGTAGCATCAGCCCCAGGCTATGCAGAAACTCCGCCAGCAACGCGATAGGGATACTACGGCGCATAAAAAGAGCCAAGCCGTCCAGCAGCGGCAGCATCAGCGCCGGTAGCACATAGAGCTGCAGCACCACGGCTTGTTCACGGCGCTCTACTAACGGGTGAGCATTGCTGTAATCGGTCACCGGTAGTTTCGACAACCCAGCACGCACGCGGCCTTGGTTCGACACCACCCGATAGAACACGTAGCGAAAGGCAGCTTCGCTCATAAACCACCCTCACCCAGGCAGCTCAGCAGATAGGAGGTTTCCGCATCCGGCTGGCCGCTCGCTAGCAGGCCGCTCTGCTTCTGAAACTGAGCTAGTGCATTCGCCGTGCGCGGCCCCATCACACCATCCACCGCCTCAGGCGCTAACAGCAAGCGCTCGACCAGCGCCAGCTGCAAGGCAAATAACGGCTCTCCCTCTTCACCAAAAGGTTGGGGCGCCACGGGTAGTGCTGATTGAAACAGTGCTAGCCGCCCATCGCTCAGCGGGTAAAGCGGCTGGTCATTACACCCCTGCTCCCATTCGCTCGGCAGCAGCACCGGTACCCAGGGTTGCTCCTCACTCCGTGCTGGCAGCCACTCAACCACATCCGCCCAATGCTGCGGAGGAGCCTCCACCGGGGGCAGAGGCGTATAGGTGGCTGTAAAGGCCTGCCATGCAAAGTCGACGACCTGAACAGCTTCTTGCTGCTCTGTAGTTGAGGCAGCCTCTTGATTAACGTTTTGAGTTGCTTCTTGAAAAGCCTCTTGAGACACCACTGCTTGCACCACCGCCTCTTGAGGTGTTGCTTGTTGCTGAGGCTGAGGCTGAGGCTGAGGCTGAGGCTGAGGCGCAGCTTTTTGAGGCTCCGCTTGCAGGTCTATGCCCGCCTGCTGCGGCGGTACTTCCACTATTGGCGTTGAGGGAGTCGAGAGCAGGTCAAGTGGGTAGCCGGCCACCGCCGCCAGCCCCACAGCCCCCGCAACGCTACCCATTACCAGCACGCTTCCCATCACCAGCGAGCGGTAAGCGCGGCGCTTGGGGGCTGGCACTAAGCTCAGTTCCTTCGCGGCGGTGTCCACTAACCCAGCGCTAATACGCGTGGTGCCCGTAGCAACCAAACCGTAGAGGCAGCGGTCAAGCAGGATATGCACCCGGCGAATATAGCCCATGCTATAGCGATGCAACCGTCGCAAAGCACTGCGATCAACGGTCAACACCTCTGGGCAGCCTGCCCACTGCAACCGATGATGCAGATAGACATCCAACTCGTTCAACGTCAGCGGGGTCAGCTCAAGGCGCAGTGCAATACGGCTTGCCAGCTGCCGCATGTCATGACGATCCAGGGTCAAGCGAATTTCCGGCTGGGCCACCATCACAATTTGTAGCAGCTTGGCCTGGCTGGCCTCCAAGTTGCTCAACTGACGTACCAGCTCAAGGCTGGGTACATCCAACCCTTGAGCATCATCCAGAATCAATACACAGTTACGACCCTTTTCATGCTGCTGCAGCAACCAAGTATTCAGTGCCTGCAGCTGTGCCTCTAGGCTATCGCCAGCGGCCGTCACACCAAAATCACGGTTGATTGCCCTTAACAGGTCGGCACCTTGAAGAAACGTATTGAACACCAGCGCGGTACACGCCCCCTGCTCGGCCAAACGCGTTAGTAGCGCCCGGGAGAGCGTCGTTTTACCAACGCCGACATCACCGGTTACAAGCATGAACCCCTTGCGCTGCTCAATGAAGTGCAACAACTCAGTGAACTGTTCTGCCAACCGAGCAGAAAAGAAGATGCCGTGCTCATCCGGCGTTACCGGAAACGGGTTACGCGTAAACCCTAAGTGCTGCAGGTAAGCCGACAATGGAAATCCGCTACTCATCAATGCGCTCCCATTTGCCGCTGTAGTGCGCGTAAGGCGTCGTCTGCTGGGTACTGCGCCAGCAGCGCACGCACCCGCTTAGCCGCCTCGGCATGTTGCCCAGCCTGCCAGTCTAAAACCGCCAGGTTATAGCCCGCTTCGCGATCTCTTGGCAGACGAGCAAGAATCGTGGAGTAGGCTTGGCGTGCCTGCGCCGGGCAATCTGCCCTCATACAGTAATAGCCCTGCATACGAGCAACGATCAGATGCGATTCGCCTAGCGCAGACCGAGCACGCTCAATAACCTCTTCCGCCTGGGGCAGTTGGCCCGCCGACAGCGCCGCATTGAAGGCCGCAAACAGTTCTGCCGGATTTACCTCAGCCGGAGGCGCAGTCTCTACCACCATTGAAAGCTCAGCCTCGGGTTTAGGCTCAAGCCCAGGCTCGGGCTCAGACTCAAGAGCGGGCACTGACGTGTCTATCTCGCCAACTGCCGCCACCTCTGGCTGGCTAACGGCTGCTACTTCTATCACTGAAGCCGTTGCGGCAAGCCGTGCCAGGGCATCCCCCGATAGCCGGGAACCACCTGACGGCGCTGGCGCTTGAGCCTGTGCTTGTGGCGGCGTTGGCGTTGGCGTTGGCGTTGGCGTTGGCGTTGGCGTTGGCGTTGGCGTTGGCAAAGCAATATCCACCACCACAACCTCCTGCGGAGCTGACGACACAGTAGGTGCGGAAGGCTCCACAGGCAACGCGGCTGAAACATTGCGCGGCGCGATACGCTCTGCCGCATAAAAATGTTCCCATAGGAACAGCCCCGCAACGGTGACACACACTAACCCCGCCACCAAACCCCACCGCCATCGACGTTGGCCAGGGGTGACCACACTACCCAACTGAGTGGGAGCTTGCGTAGGATGAGTGCCATGCTGGCGCAATGCGTCGAAAACTAAGCTCATGGGAATCCGGCTTACAAAATCTGAACGCGCAGCACGAGAACTAGCTCGCGTGCCGTGGTCGATTCAGACTGCCCACCCAGCACGCTGCCGAACAGAGGGACATCCGTAATACCGGGCACCCCATCCCTTGAACGGTTACCACTTTCACCGATAAGACCACCGATAATGACCATGTCACCGTCGTTCAGAGACAACGATGTGGTCATACCCTTGAAGTCCACCCGGGGGAGCGAGATTTTCAGCGGATTCTGCGTGCTGCCTACCTCTACTAGCTCCATAGAAGAGGCCTGCACAGAGGTTTGCATCGGGTTAATGGTGAGATGGATAGCACCATCCTCGGACACAAACGGAATCACCCCCAGCATCACGCCATCAAATACATTAGACGTCACCACATTGGACGTGGTCGCCAGCAAGCCGCCGCCACCGTTTTGCGTATTAGAGCTGGACTGGGCGATATAACGCATGTTGCTACCCACACTCACCACGGCGGGCTGAGTGTTGCGCACCCGAATCGACGGGTTAGATAGGATATGCACCGTGCCAAAGGTTTTCATCAGGTCGAGCCCGATATTGTGGTTACTGCCCGACTGAGCAAGGCCCAGCGATGGCGTACCCGACGTACCTAGCGCAGTAGACGGAATCAACACGCTGCGGCCCGCATTCTCCGCCCCTGGCACCAATGAGTCGATCGCACCCAGCGCCATCGGGTTAGACGAGTAGGACAAAGCCACCTGGTTACGTAGGAAACTCCAATCAACGCCATAGCTGAACTGGTCGTTAAGTTCGACATCAAGAATCTGCGCCTCGATCAGCACCTGTCGGTTTAACACCGACTTATAGTGCTCAACCAAACGTCCGACCGCCGCCAGCTGAGATGGGCGCCCACGAACAAACAGCGTACCGGTGGAGCGGTTCAGCATATAGGTCGGCACCCCTTGCTGCCCCATACCGCCCTCTCCATTACCCTGCCCGCCGATCAGCGATGCCAACATCCGGTCAATCTGCTCGTAAGGGTTCACATCATTGGTATTGCGCCCAGAGATTGAAAAGCTGCTGCGCAGCCCGCTGCTACCTGAGCCGCCACCCGAAGCCGACCCGCCATCGCCACCGGTATTACCGGCACCGAATACATCGCCCCCCGCGTTGAAATCAGCCGTACTCATGGTAAGCAGGAAATCCATATCGAAAATCCGCTCTTCAAACTCCTCTACCACCAGCATGTTATCGCGGACATGCCCGGCCAGATCTAGCGCCTTAGTGATCTCCTCAAAGGCTTGGCTAGCAGGCACCGAACTAAGCGACAGCGACAGCGTGCGCGGCTGGCGCGACAGCGAAGCAGGCAGCACCAAGTTCAGCCCTGCCTGATCAGCAATCGCCTTGAGCAGGTTACGTACATCAACATCGTCTGCCTGTAATGTAACGTTCACAGCATCAAGAGGGTTATAGCGGGGAACCACTGGCTCCAACACCACTTCCTGCTGTTGCTCCAAATTCTGCCTAAGCTCATCTTGCAGAAGGCGTAACTTCTCTGACTCTTGCACTAGCCGCTCTTGTAATAGCGCCTGCGAACGGTCATCCACCGTTTGAACCCTTTCGGCATCCATTTTGGAGGGGCCAACGGCACAGCCAGTTAATGACGCAGCCAGCAAGGCACCTATCCAGAGGCCTCGTCTAGGGTAAAGAGATAGTTGAGGGTCAAGGTTCATGTGGCTGCTCCTGATGCGCCTAATTCCGTACTCAATGTGTTGTTTTGCAAGTTATTGGCTTAAATAGCCAAGCAGTTCGGCAAAGCCCACCGCAATAACGGCATCGTCATACTGCTCCCCTTGTGCGGTCAGCGGGCCGGATACACAAAGCCCGCTGCCCGAAGGCCAACGGAGGCTGCTATTTTCGCCATCAAAGGGTTGCTCATTCCTATCGGCATCTCTTGTGCCTGCGTAGGCAACGAAAAATGCTAGGTTGGTGATAGGGTTTCCGCTGCAATCAGCCGCTCCTGCTTGCTGTTCATCACCGGTCACGTAGATGTGCTCATTATCAAAATCCTGCTGGCCCAGGCTGTGCAGGGCGTAACGTAGGTCATCCAGGCTGAGATACCCGGCACTGCCGGGCGGGTCACCAGTTCGTTCAGCTAATGCCGCTAGGTCGGTATCAGCGGTATTATCGCGAAAGACACCATAGACAAAGCGCTCGCGAACCGCTTTGCTTAACCCTTGCGCCTCGCTCATACCAAGGGTGAGAAAAGGCACACCACCAGCCATATGGGTTATCTCCCCCTGCCCGCAGCCACCTCCGCTGCCACCTTCAAAACCATCACCGTTGGTATCGGCGCAGGGCAGCCGGTAGTGGCGCTCAGCATAACGATAGAGAGCTGCAGCGATCTGGTCGTGGTAACCCTGGGCAATGGCATCATCCTGGCTCAACGCATTAGGGCGATAGTGCATCGCCACCAGCGCCATCCCGCCCAGCAGCGCCAAGACCAGCGCCAGCTCCAAGAGAGTGAACCCACGCTGGCGGAGGGGGTACGCGTCAACCGTCATGGCTGCTCCTGCCCACCACTTGAACGCATCGAATGAAGGTCAATCACCTCTTGTTGTAATGCACTCATCTCACGACTTAGCTCTTGAAGCCGCTGCGGGTTGGCATTCTCACCTTTCAGCGCTTCATCCAGCATCGCTTGGCTGACCTCAGCAAGCCTCTGGCTACTTACTAGCTGCTGACGCATCCCACCGATATCAATCTGCTCCTCTACCCCGTTCTCCCGCATTTGCTGGTTGAAGCCTTGAATCACATCCATCAATCCATCGACATCGTCTGGTTCAAGGTCCCGAATCTGCGCCAACGCGTCATCACGCGCGGCCCGGACCGCCTCACTGCGTTGTCGGATGCCCTCGCGCAGTGCCTGACGCTGCTGCGCTGCCTCAGATAGCATCTGTTCCGGTGAACGGGGCTCAGCTGATGAACTCATTCCCCCCTGCTCCCCTTCCACAGGTGCAGAGGCAGTCGCAGCGGCTTCGTTCAACGCCTCATAGCGCCGCCAAAGGGCATCAACATCCGTAGGGGCACCTCCACCTTCTACAGGCGAGGAAGAAGGCGGCATTACCACAGCGGGCACTTGTGCCGCTGGGCTTACCGGCGCAGGTTGCCGGCCCACCCACCAAAGCACTGCAGTCAACAGTCCAAGCAGCGCGATGCTCCATATCAACAGGCGGCGTAACGTCATTATTCAGCTCCAATCGTTAAGCGTGCTGTTTCACCACCGCGTGCCAACGTCACCTGGTTGGGCCTGATATCACGAACCACCACGCCGGATGTCACCGCATCGCCACGGCGCACATAACGCCCATTGATTACCGCTGAGCGGGAGGTATCCGAGTACACCACCATGCTGAGCTGATAACGGCTCCACCAGGGTGCCTGCCTGACAGGAGGCTCTGGTGGCGGGGGTGGCGGCGCAACCACCTCCGGCGTTATCTCCACCGGCTCTGGCATAGCAGGCTCTGGTACAAGTGGCTCGGGCACAAAAGCGTTGCCCGTCAGCAAGGGGGTATCCTGCTGCCCTGCCTGCTGCAGCCTCACATCTTCAAGCTGCCTGCTTAGCAGCTCGTTCAACTCCAGGAACTCGCGCACTTTTTCGCCCAACCGTGCATCAAGGCTCTGAAGCTGCGAATCCTGGCTAGGGCGCCACGCCTGTGCGGCCCGCTCTTCGGCCATCGCAAACTGGTAGGCCATTGTGCAGGAGACCAAGGCAACGGCTAGCAGCCCAGCAGCGGTGTATTTCTTCTTCATGGTGCGCTCCAGGTTAACGCTAGACGGAACAGGCTATTACCGAGGCCGCTGGTAATTTCACGCCGCACCACTTCATAGCCAAGGCGCTTCAGCGCCATCACGAACTGCTCTTCTGCCGCGAAGGGCGCAGCCACACTGGCACTGCGGCCCGCAACGATGATCAGCACGCCGGTGTCATCCGACACAATGCCCGCCTCAACCAACTCAATACTGGCCGGAACCGCCTCGCGTAAATGCCGAATCAGGCTGGCTGGATCAGGCGTTTGGCGAACACGCTCAGCAAGGCGTACAAAGTCGGCGCGTTCACGCTGGGAAAGCACCAGCTCATCGGCACTGCGCAGCGCGCTCCCCATCTCGGTAATGGTGCTGCCAACGCTCTGGGTCTGCGCTTGGTACAGCTCAGCCTGAAGAGCGCCTGCCTCGTGCCGCCAGTACAAGGCCCCGAACGCGCTAGACAGGCATAGTGCGACCATGCCCACCGCCACCCAGGGCAATGCCTGTTGAAAGAGGTAGTGCAAACGGCTAATGCCATCGATATCGGCCCGTTTTAAGCGCAGGCCCTCAAACAGCTGGGTGGCTGGCAACACCGGCTCAGTGACCGGAATACCACGCACCGTTAGCGCATCAATTAGCGGCTGACTTTCGTCCGTGCGGCGCTCAACCAGCAAGCAACCGCGTTGTCGGCCAGCATCAGCGTAACGGTCCAATAATGAGGTGATATACGCAGCGATACGGATATAGTCATCCGCTCCGCGCATATAAAGACGCTGGCGGGAGGCCTGCATGGCCTGGCCGTCCTGTAACATCAGCACATCCACACTATCGTCATGGACAAATGCCAAAAGGCCACTCTCAAGACCCTGCCGTTGCGCCAATGTCAGCAGTGCTTCAAGCAGCGGGAACAGCAGTACATGGTCACTCTGCTGTTTGGCCCAGCGCCGGTAACGCATCGCCACCGCCACCGGCACAGCGGTGTAGCACACCTGGGCTAGGTCTCTCTGCCGCTCGCGGGTATGGATAATCACCCGCGCCAAACTGTCGATATCTCCGGCATCGCGCAGTCGTTTTTCCAACAGCGGCGCCAGGTTTTGGTGATGGGCAGGCAACGCCTCTACGCCGAACGGCGCTGCCTGGTAATCGGTAATGACCACTGCTGGACCGGGCAGCGCATCAAACTGCTCCGGCGCTAGCAGCGTATCGGTGTGTGTTTGCCACACCTGCCCCGACATATCCAACAGGCACTGCAGATGGGTCATTGCACTCTCCGCGAGTAATAATCACCGGAGAGGGATAGCTGGATCGAGCCTGCCTGATCCTGAGCCGGTGAGTCGATATACAGCGAACCGCTGCTATCGCTTACCAGTTTTATTGAGAATGACTTGGGCAGCATGAAGCTATCGGAGCTGGACTCAAGGCTACTCATCAATGTGTCGGCTTCACGCCGCGAGAAGCGCTTGTTGTCAACTTCAATCGACCGTACATCCCACAAAGACGTACGCCAGCCAAGCCCATCGGCACGCTCTGCCAGCGTTCCCCACTGGTCGCGCACTGCTTGCCAGCGCACCAGCTGCGCCCGCGCGCCCGCTTCTTGGTCTACCTGGCGCTGGTTATCTGCTAACTGCCGCTGTGCCACGTCTGCCGCCGCTTTATAGCTAAATGCCGTTTTCACTAAATAGGGCAATGCAAGGCTACCCACCAGAAGCACTCCGATACACGCATAACCCCGAGCGGCCTTACCCCCCTCAGAAAGCAGTGACACCATCATTGATCCATGACCCAGTGTGCGGTAACCAAAATGACGCGCTCTTCTCCACTGGACGCCCCTTCACCGAAGGCACTAGGGTTTGAGTCAGCATTGGTGTAACTGTTATTGGCCTCCCACTCATAACCTGGAATATGGCGGCTACGCTCTAACACATTGGTATTTGCGTTCTGCTGGCGGAAACGGCCCTCGTAGGCATCAGGCTTACCATCCACCATATGGTCCAGCTTGCGGGCCAGATCAGGGGTTAGCCCACGGATCACCATCACGTTGCCCGCGCCACTGATTGTTCCTTCTGGGTTCCACTGAAAGCAGATTTGCAGCTCTGCAGGATTACCATTGGTGTCGGTATAGGCATAGCGGTCCTCCGACCCTTCAGCCCTCCCCGGCGGCATTCGAATACCAACGCGATCAAACAGCTGATGCAAATCCAGGTCAGACAACGGCCGGTCGCCGCCGCCAACGGTATTAGCGGGATACCCAGCACCGTGGCACAACCGACGGCCCGTGTTACGGTAGTTGGCCGGTATGCCCGCCACCCCACTGCCCATGTGGTCAAACTCCGCTTCATAGCCGTTTACCATCAGCGTCGGCGCCACTTGGTTATCGCCAAGCACAACGCCGGTACGCTGATAGTAAAGGTCGTAGTTCTGCTTCCACGGCATTAAAAACTTATTCTGGATACGGTTGTATTCCGCCTCACGGAGAACATCACGGCCAATGCTCACCCCGCCCAACATAAGACCAATGACCGCCATCACCACAACAATTTCCATCAGGCTGAACCCGCTCTGGCGAGCCCCTACGGAACGTCCCCCTGCCGACCTCATCGCCATCTCCCGCTTCACTGGTTCATCTTATAGGTGGCAACAACCGTGATGACCTGGTCTTCATCCAAGTTCACACTGGTATCGTCAGCAGAGCCTTCATCTGCATCGTAGGCTTGGGAGTTGTTGGCAGCCCATTCGATGCCAGGCGCGCCATCCGAGTCATTAGCGATATCGTATTTGCGGAAAAGCCCCTCACGTGAATCAGCTTTGCCATCAATCATTTGATCCAGTGCCCTCGCTAAATCTGGAGTAAGCCCGGAAATCACCATCACGTTGCCAGAACTGGCAGCGGTGCCCGGTTTATTCCACTGAAAGCACACCTGAAGCTCTTGAGGGTTGCCGTTGGTATCCAGATAGGCGTAGCGGTCTTCAAAACCCTCGGCACGGCCCGGAGGCATACGCACGCCGTGACGATCCATCTCACGGTGCAGAATAAGATCTTCCTCACGCGTCATGTTCGGCGCTTGGCCACCTTCACAAATGGCGTTAGGTTCATCCGCACCGGTCATATCTCGACCAGAAATGAGATCATCTACAACTTCATATTCATTTCCATTGACCATCAGCCGCGGCTGAACCTGGCTATCACCAATCACCACTCCAGCGCGCAGGTAGTGGGAGTTATAGGCACTGGCCCATTGGTCAACAAACTTCTGTTTAATCTTGGTGTATTCAGCGTTTCGCTGAACATCCTTACCAATTGAGACCGCGCCGAGGATTAGCCCGATCACAACCAGGACGAGTGAGACTTCCACCAGGGTAAAACCCTGCTGGCGGTGCGAAGAGGCATGTTTGACTGCACGCATGTTTTGTTCCATTCATGAGTGTTCTGAGTATCGGGCTAAGCGCAGGCTGGATAACTGCGTAAGCGGAACCAACTGTAACGATACTTACATAGCCCTTTAGTGCTATGTCAGTCTCTAAGGCTCTCAAAACTCTCAATTTTTTCATGCATGCTGATAGCGCTAAGCCGCTGAAAAATAACTTTTCAGCGGCCATGAAACAATTCACTTACCGAAAATTACCTAAGCCAGAAAGCTGATGTTCTGACTGAATGGGGTCTAACCGCGAGCACAAGGCCGCGTTGCTGCACTCGAACAGGCAGTACAACGATAACTCCCCCATAGCACCGCTAACCAAAACGCATAGAAAGTAGCGCCGCTGTTATGGGCCAAAAAAGTTTGCGATAAACCGAAATCAATAAATGCGACCGGTAACAGCGTGCCGGCTACCGCCAATGAGCGAGTGGGCAAATCAGGGTGCGATAAGCCAGGGGCAAACATTCTCATCGGGATCATGTAAAGCATGAGCAGCACGGCCAGCCCCACCAGCCCTCGTTTAGCAAAGGCATCGATAAACTCGTTATGGGCATGGCCAAACTCAGCCGCCACGGGGGAGATAACACCCTGCTCGCCTAGCTCCCCCAAAGCCTCACGGTAGCCAGCCTCGCCCCAGCCCAGCAGTGGCCGCTCGGCAATTAACTGAGCAGCCCCGCGCCACATCTCAAAACGCAAGCCCAGCGACGTATCGGTTTCAGTACCGGATACATAGTGGCTAATATCGCTAACGGCAGCTTCAACCCGCTGCTGAACTCCCGTTTGCGGCAGCAAATAGACTGTTGCAACTAAGGCAAGCGCCGCCCCTACCGCTCCTGCTTTTATTGTCACCGGTAACTGGCGACCATAGCCACGGTAGAGCACATACGCCACCACCGGCAGCCCCACCCAGCCGCCACGGCTACCGGACATTAACGAGCCCAGCATCCCCAGCAAAGCCCCCAGCAGTAGCAAGGCAACCCACGCATGACGTTGGCGCTGAACCACCGCCCAGCCCAAGCCTGCAAAGCACAGCACGCCCATTAACATGCTTAAATTGCCAAACTGAATAACGTGCAGAAAACCACCCGCCCGTACCACACCTTCTACCAGCTTCATCCATAGCGCCAAGCTGCCAGCGCCGATAGCCCCCAGCGCTAACCCTCCCCATAACCAGCTTAAACGCGGCGGGTAGCGCAGTATCAGCAGCAGCACCGGGATGGCCAATAAAAAGCGCAGCGGCCTATCAAAACCACGAGAACCAAGCTCAACCGCCGACATAACGCCCACCACCAGGCCGTAGGCCACTAACGCTACGATGATCCAGCGGTCTTGGGGGAGCAGCACAAAGGAGGAGCACTTAAAGCGCTTAAATAGCAGGGCAGTGCTCGCCAGCAGGAGCAGCACGGGGCCAACGGAGTAACCAGAAGGCACCACCAGCGCCAGCGCGCCCATCAAAAATACAGCGAGACTGGTAACGTGAGACAACGGCTCAGAACGGGGAACATTGGGGCTTAACATACAGGTCACTAACCTAACCAGCGTCATAAAGCCGCTGATAGTAGCATAGCCCCAACCTAGCTACTCTGGCTGATTCACCGGTAACGTTACCTTCAGCGTCTTACCGTGTTTAGCGGCTAACGATTCAAGAGCCACTTTTAACGCCCTTCTGGCCTCGGCATCCCCGTGTACTAAATGGATGCTACGCGGCCAGTGGCGCATCTGCTTAACAAAGCCCAATAACCCCGTTTGATCCGCGTGGGCAGAGTAGCCACTGATGGTGGTCACCCCTGCTTTAATGTCATAACGCTCCCCATCCAACATCACCCAGCCACCCTGGGGGCCATAGCGCTGAATATCCCGCCCCGGCGTGCCAGCTCCTTGGTAACCGACAAACAGCACCTGATGGCGCGCATCACCCAGCATAGCTTTTAAATAGTTCACCACCCGCCCACCGGCACACATGCCGCTAGCAGCAATCACCACCGCAGGCCGTCCGCTTTCGGCTAAATAGCGCACCGTTTGCTCATGGGTTGCGTGGCTATCCACTGTGTAGAGCGATGCAAAGCTCAGCGGATGACGGCCAGCGCGAACGCGGGTTTGCGCCTCACTGTCCCAAAACGGCTTGAGGTCTCGGTACACCTGGGTAAAGCGCGCTGCCAGCGGCGAATCGACAATAATTTCTAACGACTTCCACAATGACTGCTTATCCGAACGATGAATAATACCTTCAAGCTCATATAGCAGCTCTTGGGTACGGCCAATGCTAAACGCTGGCACAATTACCGTGCCGTTATTATGGAGCGCGCGCTCAATGGCCTGTTTTAGCTTAGCGGCTCTATCCAAGCGGCCTTCGTGCAAACGGTTGCCATAGGTAGATTCCAACACCAGCACATCCGCTTTAGCTGGGGCTTTTGGTGCTGGCAGCAAGGGAGAGTTGGCAGCACCCAAATCACCTGAAAACACCACCCGCTGCCGCCGCTTGGTAGAAGGGTCGCGCAGGGCAACCTCCACATAGCTGGAGCCTAAAATATGCCCCGCGCGCTGGAGCTTCATGTTCACATGGCAAGTAGGTGTTAATGTGACGTTATGCCATTTACCAAACGCTAATGGCACTAACTGCTGTTCCACCCGCTGCAAAAACTGCTCAATTAACCGAGCATCGCGGGTAAAGCCAATTTTTAAGGCGTCTTCGATGACCAGCGGCAGCAGCTTGGCCGATGGCTTGGAGCAGAAAATCGGCCCCGTAAACCCGGCGGCCAACAAATAAGGCAAGCGCCCAACGTGGTCGATATGCACATGGGTAATCACTAACGCATCGATAGTTTTAATATCAAAATCGATGGTTAACTGCTTAAACTCATCCTGCTCGGCATCTTCACCCTGGAAAAGGCCGCAATCAATTAACAGCGAGCGGTGATCACCATAAAGGAGTTGATGACAACTACCTGTTACGCCGCTAGCGCCTCCGCGGTGAACAAGCTGAGAAAGAGGTTCTAAAGAAGCAGCTAACGACATGTTTAGCACCTTATTACCGAACAGGATACTAATAAAAGTATCACCATCCGCTACAACAATGCCAATTTTTATTAGCCAAATCGGTGAAACTTACTAACGTGAAACAGAGAACTATACTGGTAAATACCTAGCTCCATTGCATGGTGCATTTGCAAGTCGGCAAAATCCTCTCTCGATAAGCGGCCTATAGCATCAATATCGATACGATAGAGCGGTACCGAGTGGTCTTTAATGCGGGTAAGTAACTTCTCAGCATCAGAAATCAGCACTAGCACACCCTTCGTGGCTAGCAACTCACAGGCACTATGAACTATCTCAGCATCTATTTTCATGCGATGCAGCAAATGGAACCGATCAGTCACAGCAGTAGAGAACTGCCGATTATCACCAAACAGCGGCAATACTTCCTTCTCCTGCAAATTAGCTAATGCAGTCTCTGCAATGCAGAGCTGCATTGCACTTTTATGAGCGCTATATGGCATTAGCGAAAACGGATACGCCTGTAGGCACATAAGTTGAAACTGATCTTTCGCCTCTTCGGCACTATGCAGGTTTGCTTGTAACTCCAGTGAGTCATCCAGCAAAACCACCATGGACCAACGCTGCCCCTGTTGAATAATCACCACCGGAAAATAAGCTGACGTGCGCGCTAGCTCACTTAAGCTAATAGGCAGCCATGTGTACCTACTTCTCAGTACCTGCTGTTGGCTGAGCCGCCAGCCCAAATGCGCGTGCTCTGCATAGCTGAGTGGGATGTGAGACAAATACTCATTTATCATAAACACCCCCTACCGATCAATTACATAATTTAACACCACCAGCATGATTTTTGCCATACCCAATAGGCTATCTTTCTAGAAAATCTACTAAAAAAAGCGCCTCCCTAGGGTAGGCGCCTATTAGCAAGCTAATTACAATCGATAACAATTTCCGGACAAACATTCATTCACTTGGGGTGCAAGGGAGGGTGATAGGACATTAGCATCTAAGAAAAATAGGGATTAGAAACCATTCAACAAGAAGCTCCACACCGCCTCTGGCACCAAACGCATCTGGGCATGCTGTACTGGGTAAGCAGTCCACTAGTCCTTTTGTGACAAGCCTCCCTTTAATAATATGCACACCTACTCTTCGGCCATGTTAGCTGGCTGTAGCTTTATAATAAGATGTTCTGGAGAAGGCTGCGTTACCCTTGCTTCATAGTTTTCAGGGTAATCATCAACTGAGGAATGAAAGCGCTCAATGACATCAACCAGCTCACTAATTAATGCACTCTCTTGGGTAGGGGTTAGCGACATACCATGTTCCCTTATAACTGCATTATCGTTTATATATCAAAAATCTCTGCTGCTTTGCAGGCTAACAGACAGAGTAGCGCGCCTTAACACTAAATTCTAAGCATTAAGTCACACTTCATTAAGCCACTACTTATCTATTAAAGAGTGTTGCATGGTGCCTTTGCACCACTCCAGTCTCAACAACTCTCAAAACTCTCAATGCATCATTGCGCAGGGTATGGTCACTGAATATTAATGACGCGACAACAGCCTGATCAATTAGCCTTCAAAACACGTCTGCAAAGCCAGTCGTCAAAATTTTCTAAACGCCCGTTTGTCAACCTCTAATACTGTGATACCAGCCACCATACCGAAATAAAATGAAGCACACTGGCCACTCCCCACATAGACCGATAAACTAATTTTTATTACCTGGAAATGCTTAAGCATGCCATGCATAATGCGTCAAAAATACGACAGCATTTTAACGGTTTACCTATTCTCTGTTCAAAAGGTTACTGGCCATGCCCCTGCTAACACAACAACAAGAAGAAGCGCTCGTTAAAGAGCTGGTCGAGGTCGTAGAGAGCTTTCAAAAAGATATTGACTCACACCCAGAGCGCTATGAAGCTTTCATTTCCCAGCCCAATGCGAACCACCTAGTCATCAAGCTACAGCCTATTACGAAAGCAGCAGAATAAGGCTGAGAACCACTCTGCCTCTCGTACACCTATGTCTCCCGTACACCTATCTTATATAGGTGGTCCACTCAATCACTTAATCGTTTCAGCCCCCCCCCCCCTTCAGCCACATCCACTTCACCGCCCCAATATCCAATATCCAATATCCTGCCAGTTTGAGCATTGGCCTAGCACTTGCGCCAACAGCTACATGCAGACGGCCAGCCGTGAAGAAGCTAGAGAAATTTCAAGCACCTAGCGTTCCACGTTGCGTTACTTAAAAACACACACATAGCACAGCAAATCCCCTCGTTTCGCCTATGCTTCTAAACAACCGTTTGTTTATAAGAAAAATGTAGAAAACGCTTTCTCCACACTTCTAGCCGCACTACCACAAGGGATTTGCCATGCAGGCTATACAACCAACCGATAACAGCGCTCAGCTTTCACTCACCTCACCATTGCCCGAGTTCCTCCGTAAAAGCCTGGAAGGGTGCGCCTCGCTCCCCACCCTACCTTCCGTGGCCATGAATGTACTTACCATTGCCCGCTCCCCAAACGCCAGCGTAAAAGCCTATGCGGAGGCCATTGAGCACGACCCCGTACTCACCACCCGGTTACTGGCACTGGCCAATAGCGCCTACTATGCGCGTAGCGCGCCCCCGATTAGCAGCTGCCAGGAAGCCGTAGCACGCATTGGCCTAGATACCACCCTAGCCGCGACGCTCAGCTTCAGCCTGTTCCGCCAAAAAGGAGCCAACGCCTACCTACAGCGCGTATGGAGCCGCTCACTTATTGCCGCTATCGCCTCGCGTTACCTTGCCGAACAGCTCTGCCCCTCCCGCAAAGGGTTTGTGTTCACCGCAGCCCTGCTACAAGATATCGGCGTACTCGCGCTCAAATCCCTCTACCCCGAAGAAGTAGAGAGCGTTTATGAAACTCCAGCCGAACATCACCCAGAAGTAAGCCATAATGAGCACCGTCTATTTGGCTGCGACCACGCTATCGTAGGTGCCTGGCTAGCAGCTAAATGGGGAGTGCCCGCCCCCATTGCAGAAGCCATTCACACCAGCCACCTAGATTTCTCCTCGGCGCCAGCCGACCTATTATGCATTCGACTCTCTGGTCATATTGCCGACGCCTGGCTCTCACCATCGCCCGCCCAGGCACTGGTCAACCTCATGCGCAAGCTGGAAAGCAACCACCTAACCGACCACCTAGAGCTGGCAGCGCTACTCAACACCATTGAAGACCAGCTACCCAGCCTTGCCAATATTCTCGAAGTCACTGCCCCCACCCACCAGGATAATGAAGCTCTGCTTGCCGAGGCCCAGCAGCTACTGTTTGAACAAACGCTGGCCCTAAGCGCCCGCCTAGACCAACAGCAGAGCGAGCTTGCCCAACTGCTTGAACGCCAAAACGAACTGGAATCCCGCAGCCGAACCGATGCACTGACCGGCATCGCCAACCGAGGATGGTTAGAAGAACAACTCGACATGCGCTTTCGCCAATGCCGCGACGTGGGCGGTGCGCTCTCGGTGGTTTTTATAGATATCGACCACTTCAAATCCATTAACGACCAGTATGGCCACCTCACCGGCGACAATGTCCTGGTCAGCTTTGGCAAGTTACTCAGCGCAGTGGTGCGGGATGGCGACCTGGCTGGCCGCTACGGCGGGGAGGAGTTTATGGTGGTCTTACCTGGAGAAGATGCTAACGGTGCCAAAAAGTTTGCCCAACGCATCGCCTATCGATTACAAGAGCAACCCATGACGTGGCACGAAGACCGGCCCGTTTATGTGACGGTCTCGATTGGGGTTGCCTGCCTCAACGATGGCGGCTTTGCCAACAGCACCGAGCTCATCAATGCCGCCGACAAAAGCATGTACTTTATTAAACACAGCGGCCGCTGCGGTATTGCCGTATACGGGCACTAACCTAGCCGTTTAATGATTGCCCCCCGCATTCAGCGGGGGCCTTACTAACAGCTGATCGAGCGACTGTCAGCAGCGCAAATTAAACGCTACTCATATACCTCAGCTTCAGACAGCTGACTACCCGCCTGATCTTTTTCCGAAAGCGCAATCTCAACCGGCAGCGTGGGCCACTCAATGGCAAGCTCCGGGTCATCGAAACGGATGCAGCGCTCTGATTCAGGGTGGTAGTAATCAGTGGTTTTGTACAAGAAATCAGCGGTTTCTGACAGCACCACAAACGCATGACCAAAGCCTTCCGGCACCCACAGTTGGCGATTATTGTCAGCAGACAGCTCAACGCCTACCCACTGCCCAAAATGCGCCGAATGGCGGCGCAGGTCTACCGCCACATCCCACACGCTGCCCTGGGTAACGCGCACCAGCTTACCTTGCGGCTGCTCAAGCTGGTAATGGATGCCACGTAGCACCCCCTGGCGGGAGCGGGAGTGGTTATCCTGCACAAACTCGCGCTTGCACCCTGTTGCTTCTTCAAACGCTTTTTGATTAAAGCTTTCCATAAAAAAGCCGCGGGCATCGCCAAACACCTTAGGGGAAAGAATGAACACCCCTGGTAGAGACGTTTCTTCAACCTGCATTAGTGGCCACCTTTAGCATCTAAACGGTTTAACAAGTACTGACCATAGCCGGTTTTTGCCAGTGCCGTGGCGCTTTCACGCAGCGACTCATCGCTTAGCCAGCCCTGCTGCCAGGCAATCTCTTCCAGGCAAGCCACTTTCAGTCCTTGGCGGTGCTCAATGGTTTGCACGTACTGGCTCGCCTCTAACAGGCTATCGTGGGTTCCGGTATCCAACCAGGCAAAACCACGGCCCAAGCGCTCAACGCGCAGGTCGCCACGCTCAAGGTAGGCATTGTTCACGCTAGTAATTTCCAACTCGCCTCGTTCGGAAGGCGTGACCTGTTTGGCGATCTCGACCACATCGTTATCGTAAAAATAGAGCCCGGTAACTGCGTAAGGCGACTTCGGCTTGGCGGGTTTCTCCTCAATAGAGACCGCCTTACCGTCAGCATCAAACTCCACTACCCCGAAGCGCTCCGGGTCTTTCACCAAATAACCAAACACCGTAGCACCGCTGGTTTGTGCCGCCGCCCGCTTTAACTGGTCTGAGAAGTGTTGACCGTGGAAAATGTTATCACCCAGCACCAAGCACACCGGCGCATCGCCAATAAATTCTTCACCAATAATAAACGCCTGCGCCAAGCCATCTGGGCTAGGCTGCACTGCGTACTCAAAGCGCACACCGAAAGAGTCACCGTTACCCAGCAGGCTTTCATACTGAGGCAAATCTTCCGGGGTAGAGATAATCAAAATCTCGCGGATGCCAGCCAGCATTAACACCGAAATCGGATAATAGATCATCGGCTTGTCGTAAATCGGCAGCAGCTGTTTTGAAACACCGCGCGTGATGGGGTGCAGGCGCGTACCGCTGCCACCTGCCAAGATAATGCCTTTACGTTGCATCGTATTGCTCCTTGCTCGTTACCCGCAGAACTAACGCGAGCTTGCTATTTCTTCCACGGTAAGCGCCAGCTGACTTTGCCAGCTGGGCAACTGGATGCCCAACGCTTGTTCAATTTTATCAACGCCCAGCCGAGAGTTAAGCGGGCGAACCGCTGGCGTAGGGTAATCGCTTGTTGGTATGGCTGAAACACCCTCAGGAGTAATCTCCAACGGTAGCCCAAGGTTGCTGGCTAACTGGAAAATCTCGCAGGCAAAGCCATGCCAGCTCGTCGCCCCTTTAGGGGCTAAATGATACACGCCGCTCTCGATACCCGATGCCGTGGCTGTTTGTAGCTGAGTACCGTGTAGCTTAGTAAGCGCTTGCTGTGTGACTAACGCAATCAGCCGCGCAGGCGTTGGCGCACCAATTTGGTCACTTACAACGCTTAAGGCGCTACGCTCAGCCCCTAAACGCAGCATGGTTGATAAAAAACTCTTACCATGGGCGCTGTACACCCAGCTAGTGCGGAAAATCAGATGCTGGCAGCCACTCTTAGCGACCGCTTCATCGCCTGCTAGCTTGGTAGCCCCATAGGCATTGCATGGCCCCGTGGCATCGCCTTCCTGCCAGGGAGTATCACCCTCACCGTTGTAAACGTAATCCGATGAGTAATGTACTAACCAGCCGCCCCGCTGCTGGCAATAAGCCGCCAACTGCTCGGGCAGCTCCGCGTTCAACCGCGTTGCCGCCTCAAGGTCTGTTTCAGCGTTATCGACCGCCGTATAGGCAGCAGCATTTACGATAAGGTCAGGCTGGTGTTGTGCCAAAAACGTATCCACGGCGTCAGCATCCAACAGATCCAAGGCCGCCCGGTTAGGCGCCAGAATCTCACCAAGCGTAGCCAACTGACGGCGTAGCTCAAAGCCAACCTGGCCACTGCCGCCGGTGATCAGAACCTTCATAACCCATTCCTTTGTGAAACACTTGAATTCATCATCCTACCCGCCTGAGTACTACACCGGTGGCAGACAGCTTTAGCTCGCGATGTTTAGTTGCTAGAAGTGAGCAACAGCGGTTTACAACGACTCAAAAGAATAACTCATTCTTGAAGCTGCTGTACTTGCAGCATCAGGTTTTCGGCAAACACTTTCAGCACCTCAACCTTTTGATGCGCTGTCGTCAGCGCACTGTGTAGAATGACAGCCTCCTCAATATATTCATGGATCATTTTATTTCGCAGTTGACGAAGGCTGATCCACTCCTCTGCAGAATCAAGCCAACCGTATTTTTCAGCTTTATTAAGATTTATTAATAAAGCGTTGGCTGACTCACCTAGTGCATTGAGCAGCGCTGGAAGTAATTTATCGCCGAGCGTGTCTTGAAGCCGACAAAATCGACTGGTGAACGCTTCAAGCGTGAGCGCTAGCGCCGGGTCTTGCTCCAGCTTCTCCACTCTCTCGAGCGTAAGAGAAGCACCAAACGCTTGGCTGTCTGCATAGTCCAGATGCTTAATTTCCTTACTCACCACTCTTACAAGAAAATTCAGCCTCTCTTGCGTTTCTGGCAATAGGTTCACAATACAATCCCTTGTTCTTGTGCAACATGGTGAATCATCGACTTCTCTAGATTAGGGGCATTCAGCACAATATCTATCTTTTGATCGCCCAATTGCTCAATGATCTTTGCTTCAATTCTAGCGATAGCCCAAGCAGGATTACTTACCGCCTCTCCCACCGTAATCATCAGATCAATATCTCCACCTTTTGCGAGGTCATTGGTGCGTGAACCAAACACTCGCAGCTGGGCACCTTCGCCAAGCACATCCTTGGTAGCTTTTTTAATGGCTGTCACTTCTCTACCCGTTAATCGCACGGCTACTCTCCAGCGTATAAAGTACGTGAGCTGATACGGCACCCCGCCTTTTTACATTGTAACGTAGGGCAGGCGACCGTAAGCACCAGAGGAAGTAGCTTTAGCTCGCGACCGCTAGGCCACCAACACCGAACTCAGAGCTACAAGCTACCCAAACGTTCCCCTTGGTAGCTGCCATCCTGAACCCGCTGCCACCACTGCCGGTTTTCCAAATACCACTGCACGGTTTTACGCAACCCGGTTTCAAAGGTTTCTTCTGGCTTCCAGCCCAGTTCACGCTCAATCTTGCTGGCATCAATGGCGTAGCGCAGGTCGTGGCCTGGGCGGTCTTGTACAAAGGTAATCAACTCACGGTAGGAACGCTCGGCAGGCACCAGATCCTGCAGCAGGTCGCACAGCGTTTCGACTACTTCAAGATTCGCCTTCTCGTTATGCCCGCCGATATTATAGGTTTCGCCTACCACACCTTCGGTGATGACCTTAACCAGCGCACGGGCGTGGTCTTCTACATATAGCCAATCGCGCACCTGTTGGCCATCGCCATAGACCGGCAACGACTTACCCGCCAGGGCGTTCAAAATCATCAACGGGATAAGCTTTTCAGGGAAGTGATAAGGCCCATAGTTATTCGAGCAGTTCGTCACTAAGACCGGCAGCCCATAGGTACGGTGCCAAGCCCGCACCAAATGGTCGGAACTTGCTTTACTGGCCGAATAAGGCGAGCTGGGCGCGTAAGGGGTTTCCTCGGTGAACAGATCTTCCGGCCCTTCTAAATCGCCGTACACCTCATCGGTAGACACATGATGGAAGCGGAACGCCGCCGCCTTTTCAGGGGCCGTGGCCTGCAGGCCCTTCCAATACTGGCGGGCCGCCTCTAATAGCGTATAAGTACCCACGATATTGGTTTGAACAAACGCCGCCGGGCCATCAATGGAGCGGTCTACATGGGACTCCGCCGCCAGGTGCATCACCGCATCCGGCTGGTAGCGCTCAAAAATAGCTGCCATACGGGCAGCATCGCCAATATCCGCGTGCTCAAACGCATAGCGCTCGTTGCCCTCCACCACGGCCAGCGACTCCAGGTTACCGGCATAGGTGAGCGCATCTACGTTGACCACCGCATGCTGCGTATTTTC
>NZ_JAMZBE010000054.1:0-22661 GCF_024158645.1 Halomonas sp. 707B3 | reverse complement strand
CCTGCGCAACATTCGCATTAAAAGCTACTTTGGCGACGCTAGCCGCTCGGACCCTTTAGAAACCGCCGGTATCGAGCACGCTCGGCTGCTGGTGGTCGCCATCGACGACCGCGAGCGTGCGGTGGGTATCGTCAAGCACGTTAAACAGTTCTACCCCAATGTGTGGGTGCTGGCGCGGGCCTTTGACCGGGGCCACGGCTACCAGCTGCGCGAGGCCGGTGCTGATGACGTGATCAGTGAAACGTACCACTCGGCGCTAGAGCTAGGCGGCCATGCGCTCACTGCCATGGGCGTGCATCCGATGCGCGCTAAACAGATGACCTGGGCGTTTGTGCAGAATGAAGACGCTCACGCCGATGAGCTGTTTGAAGCCTGGAAAGAGATTGATGAAGGCATCAGCTTCAGCCCCCGCTATGGCGAGCTATTTATGAAGCTGGAAGAAGCGCTGAATACCGCCATGCATCAAGATTGGCAGGCACCGCAACAAGAGGAAGTGCCGGTGTGGACGGCACCCGCCCAGGAGAGTAACGATCAACAAGAAAGTTTAAAAGCAGACAGTTTAAAAGGAGATTAGAACGGCAAATGTAGCGATGCGCTGAGCATATTGAGATGGCTTAGCGACGGCGCATCAATACGTTCGTACTCTAAGCGGCTGATCAATCGATTAACGGTCATGGTGGCACCAAAACCTTGCAGAAGGGCGGTGCCACTATCAGCTGCCATTGGCTGGTTGGTTTCTCCTCGCCATTCGGTCAGGCCAGATTTAGCGTAGATGCTAAAAGCTCCCATCCGGATACCCGCCACAATGGCGCCGCCAAGGCTCAAGGTGTCCATAATCATGGGGTTAACGCTAGAGGAGGTGGGGACTTCTTCGCTTTCGCGGTAGGCAATTTCAGCGCCAATATCGAGCTGGGGTAGCTGCCAGGGGCTAAACCCGGCGGTTAAGCGAAAGCCGGAGGTATAGGTATCTAAACTGCTTAAATCACTGCCTTCCAGTACAACCCCATTATCTAACCGCATTAATGCACTGTCCGGGGCGGCGTAAGAGATAACAGGCACGTCTTCATCGGCAAAACATCCACTAGAGGGCAGCGCAGTGCCGAACAGACTCAAGAGCAGGGTGCTTGCCAAGCGGTTCATTGGCCTTCCTCTTATCCTTTCTCATTGGCGTTATCTTTATCAGCCTAGCAACGGGTACTGATTTCCACCACGTTAATTGCGCCATTCGCCAAGTTTTCTAGCAAATTTTTTCCCATCTGCATAAATCGTTCGCCGAATACCCACTGCGGCGAGAGTACGGCGGTAAGTGGGGCCTGCTCTTTTTGCCGCTGGCGCTGGCGCCATTCAAGCGCGGTGTGGCTCCAGTCTTCGCAGTGCTGAATCTTAAAGCCACTTGCTTCTAATGTTTGGGTCAACTCGGATAACGAGAGCAAGTGCGAGTGCGCTGGCCCTTCGGCCCAGGGCACCGGAAATCTCAACGCCTCGCTGTGAGGGCCGCTGACGACTTCATGCATCACCAACTGGCCGCCAGGGCGTAGCACGCGGCGGCACTCGGCCAGTACGCGTGCAGGGTCGGGCATATTCATCAGGCTATGCTGAAACAGCACCGCGTCAAAGCTTGACTGCGCAAACGGTAGCGCGCAGGCGTCGCCCGTTACCCAGCGCAGCGTGCCATGGTGGGCTTTAGCATTGTGATGGCCTAGCGCCAAACGACTAATGGCTTGGTTAAGCGCGCTAAAGCGGTGGGTAATATCCAGTCCGGTTATATGAAAACCTTGCGCGGCACCTTGGCGCATCAGCCCGCCCAGCCCTGCGCCTATATCCAGCACGTGCTGGGGTTTGGGGTCGAGCAAGCCCAAAAGCCTTGCGGATGCGGCAATGCCGCCGATATGCAGCTGGTCCAGCGGGGCAAGCTGGTGCAGCGTGGGGCCATCGGGGTAGTGGGTGCGCAACTGGTGGAGAATATCCTGGTCGCGCAGCGCCTGATTGTAGTGGTGGGCAAGGGAAGTGGGCATGGAAAGCCTCGGTTAGGGCTAACGTCTCAGGATCAGAACAACCCTGGCGAAAGCCTCCGCTACGGGTTGTTCTGATCGACAGTTGATCGTTGTAACAGCTTCGATCCCTTTTACTTTTGGTCTTCCAGCCCCAGCTCTTTAATCGAGATTTCACGCATTTTGAATTTCTGGATTTTGCCGGTCACGGTCATCGGGAACTCATCCACAAACTTGAAGTAGCGCGGGATCTTGAAGTGGGTGATTTTGCCTTTGCAGTATTCGCGCAGGTCTTCCCCGGTAATCTCGCCCGCCGTGCTGTTGAGCTTCACCCAGGCAATCAGCTCTTCGCCGTACTTTTTATCCGGCACGCCGGTGACCTGTACTTCGGAGATCGCTGGATGAGCGTACAAGAACTCTTCGATCTCTTTCGGGTAGACGTTCTCGCCGCCGCGAATCACCATGTCTTTGATGCGACCGACGATCTGGATGTAGCCCTCGTCATCCATGGTGGCCAAGTCGCCGGTGTGCATCCAGCCCGCTTCGTCGATGGCCTCAGCAGTGGCTTTGTCATTGTTCCAATACTTCAGCATCACGCTGTAGCCACGGGTACACAGCTCGCCGATTTCGCCACGGGGTAGAATACCGCCGTTGCCGGGGGCGACGATCTTGCTCTCCAGGTGGGGCTGGGTGCGGCCCACGGTGGAAACGCGCTTTTCAATGGTGTCGTTCGCGCCGGTTTGCGTGGAGACCGGGCTGGTTTCGGTCATGCCGTAGGCGATTTGCACGCCCTTCATGTTCATCTTGTTGATGACTTGCTTCATGATTTCAGCAGGGCAAATGGAGCCCGCCATAATGCCGGTGCGCAGCGTCGAAAAATCGGTGCTGGCAAAATCCGGGTGCTCAAGCTCGGCGATGAACATGGTAGGAACACCATACAACGCAGTGGCTTTCTGCTCATGAACAGCTTTCAGCACTTTACCGGGGTCGAAGCCTTCATCTGGGTAGATCATCGCCGCGCCGTGGGTCACGCAGCCCAGGTTGCCCATTACCATGCCAAAGCAGTGGTAGAGCGGTACGGGAATCACCAAGCGGTCTTCGCTGGTAAAGCCCATGCTTTCGGCCACAAAAAAGCCGTTATTGAGAATGTTGTGGTGAGAGAGCGTGGCCCCTTTGGGAAAGCCGGTGGTGCCAGAGGTGTACTGGATATTGATCGGATCATCGAACTGCAGCGTGGCCTGTAGGTCGTCTACGTCGGTTTGGCTCACCTTGTCGGCTTCGGCGATGAAATCTGCCCAGCGCCACATGCCGCTGTGCTTGTCGGCGCTTAAATTAATCACGCACTCAAGCTCGGGCAGCTTCTGTGATTTTAGTTGACCTTCCGCGCAGCTGTTTAGCTCTGGCGCCAGCTCGAACAGCATCGCCGTGTAGTCGGAGCTTTTGAATTGGTTGGCGGTGACTAAAAAGCGCGCGCCGGACTGGTTCAGCGCGTACTCCAGCTCGTGGGTTCGGTAAGAGGGATTGATGTTCACGAGGATCGCGCCAATTTTGGCGGTGGCAAATTGGGTTAGCGTCCATTCGCTGCAGTTGGGTGCCCAAATGCCCACGCGGTCGCCTTTTTGTGCACCAATAGCGAGCAGGGCGCGGGCGCAGCGGTTCACTTCCTGCTGAAGCTCGCGGTAGCTCCAGTGAATATTCTGGTGTAGCGCAATCAGCGCGTCGTTATCCGGATACTGGGCGGCAATTTGGTCGAATTTATCGCCAATGGTCATGCCCAGCAGCGGCTTTTCTGCGGTGCTGCTGGTGTAGCTGGGCAAGGTTGCAGGTGATGCCATGATGAGTCTCCGATGTCTTTTTCTTATCTGAACGGGAAGTGACGCATTTTTAATTATTAGTTTGTTTGGGTGGCGTTACGCTGTGCTGCTTTTGGCAGACCCTTTGGCGAGGGCTACTTTGGCGCTGGGTTTGCGGCCAAGCTGCTGGGTGATCCAGTAGCCGGTATCGATCACTGCCTGCAGGTCGATGCCGGTATCGATACCCAGCCCTTCCAGCAAATAGAGCACGTCTTCGGTGGCCACATTGCCTGATGCGCCCTTGGCGTAGGGGCAGCCACCCAGACCTGCCGTGGCGGCATCAATCACGCTCACGCCTTCTTCCAGCACGGCGTACAGGTTGGCAATCGCCATGCCGTAAGTGTCGTGAAAATGAGCGGCCAGTTTCTCAATCGGCACCTGCTGGCGAGTGGCTTCGATCATCCGCTTAGCGGCCAGCGGCGTCCCCACGCCAATGGTGTCGCCCAGGGAAACTTCATAGCAGCCCATCTCATACAGTGCTTTGGCGACGTCAGCCACTTTATGGGGGGCAATGTCGCCCTCGTAAGGGCAGCCCAGCACGCAGGAGACATAGCCCCGCACCCGCACGCCTGCCTCGTTTGCGCGGGCAAGCACCGGCTCAAAGCGCGCCAGCGACTCGGCAATCGAGCAGTTGATGTTCTTCTGGGAGAACGCTTCCGATGCCGCACCGAATACCGCGACTTCCTCAACGCCTGCCTCCAGGGCGCTTTCCAACCCCTTCAGGTTTGGCGTCAGCGCGGAATACACCACGCCGTGCTGGCGCTGAATGCCGCGCATCACTTCAGCGGCATCGCCCATTTGCGGCACCCACTTGGGCGAGACAAAGCTGGCCGCTTCGATATGGCGAATGCCCGCATTCGCCAGCCGCTCAATCAGCTCGATTTTGGTGGCGGTGGGCACCAGGGTGCCCGGTTCGTTTTGCAGCCCGTCGCGGGGGGCCATTTCAAATAGCTTGATAGACGTAGGCAGTGCCATGTGTGGCTCCTATTCGCTGGGGGCAAAGTCGAGCAGCACAGCGCCCTGGCTTACCGTATCGCCTGCCTGAAAGTGGAAGGTCTCTACGCTACCATCGGCGGGGGCAGTCATGGTGTGCTCCATCTTCATGGCTTCCATCACCATCAGCGGCATGCCTTTTTCAACCTGAGCACCCGGTTCCACTAGCAGCGCCACTACCGTGCCGTTCATCGGCGCGGTGAGAGTAGATTCCGCTTCGTGGTGGCCGTGGTCGATGGCGTCGATGCGCCGCCAGAAAAGGCGGGTTTCACCGCTGGGTTCGGCCATCACCACCACATGACCATCTTTATACGCCTGTAGGCGGCGACGGTGGCCGTTCAGCGTGACGGCCACGGCATCGCCTTCCAGCGGCTGCAGGCTGGCAGTCAGCGTGCTGTTGCCAATGGTGAGCTGCCACTGGGTATCCAAGGTGGCGCGCTTGCCTTCGACGACCACTACGGCGCTGTCGCTATCCGGGGCTTGGGCGCTTGCTGGGTCGCACAGCGCAATGCGAATGGTGTGCGGCGCGTTGAGCCGGAAACCGTCGTGGCGGTCCCAGGGGGAGTCGCTTTCGCACTCCTGGGCTAATTGATGCAAACCAATCAGCGCGGCGCTGGCATAGTCCTCTGTAGAAAACTGACGCGGAGCAAACAGGGTGGCTTCGTTGCGCTCGATAAAGCGGGTATCCAGCTCGACGTTCTTAAAGCCAGGGTGATTGGCTAAGCGCTGCAAGAAGGCGCGGTTGGTGACAACGCCCTGCACATCCAGCGCCGCCAGCGCCCGGTTGAGGGTTGCCAGCGCAGCGTCACGGTCAACGCCATGCACAATCAGCTTGGCGAGCATCGGGTCGTAGTGCATCGAGACCGTATCGCCGCTCTCCACGCCGCTATCTAGGCGCACTTGATCAGCGCCTAGCCCTGCGCCTTCCAAGTCCAGCGCGAAGCGAGTGAGGAGGCCGGTTGCGGGAAGGAAGTCCTGCTCCGGGTCTTCGGCGTAAATGCGTGCTTCAAAGCTGTGGCCGGTAATGGTCAGCTCGTCCTGGCGGCAGGGCAGCGGTTCGCCCATGGCGACCCTTAGCTGCCACTCCACCAGGTCTTGGCCGGTAATCATCTCGGTAACGGGATGCTCCACCTGCAGGCGGGTGTTCATCTCCATAAAGTAGAAGGAGCCGTCGGCGTCTAACAGAAACTCCACCGTGCCCGCACCCACGTAGCCAATCTCCTGGGCGGCGCGAACGGCGGCATCGCCCATGGCGGCGCGTAGTTCAGGCGTCATGCCGGGGGCGGGGGCTTCTTCGATGACTTTTTGATGGCGGCGCTGCACGCTGCAGTCCCGCTCGAACAGATACACGCCGTTGCCGTAACGGTCGCAGAACACCTGGACTTCCACATGGCGGGGCTGTACCAAATACTTCTCGATCAGCATGCGGTCATCGCCAAACGCGGCTTTAGACTCCCGGCGGCAGCCGTCCAGCGCGGCCTGGAAGCCTTCACCGCTCTCTACCACGCGCATGCCTTTACCGCCGCCACCGGCGCTGGCTTTTAGCATGACGGGGTAGCCGATCTTATCGGCCTCGGAACGCAGCAGAGCATCGCCTTGGTCGTCGCCGTGGTAGCCGGGCACCAGAGGCACACCCGCATTCGCCATACGCGCTTTGGCGGCAGACTTGTCGCCCATGGCGGCAATGGCGGAAGCGGGCGGGCCAACAAAAGTAATGCCCGCTTGCTCTAGCGCTTTAACAAAGGTGCCGTTTTCAGACAGAAAGCCATAGCCGGGGTGAATCGCGCCGGTGCCGGTGCGTTGGGCGGCCTCAATCACCGCGTCAACGTTCAAGTAGCTTTCCCGGGCGGCGGCGGAGCCGAGGCGCACGGCTTCATCGGCTTCACGCACGTGGCGGGCGGTGGCATCGGCATCGGAATAAACAGCGACGGTTTTTAATCCCATGCGGCGGGCGGTACGCATCACGCGGCAGGCAATCTCACCGCGGTTAGCCACCAGCAGGGTATCGAATTTGGTTGGGGTAAACGTCATGAGCGTGGCTCCGCAGTGTTGTTGTGTTCTTCGGGTGACGTCCAGGCGGGGCGACGCTTGTCAAAAAAGCTGGCGAGGCCCTCTTGGCCCTCTTGGCTCACCCGCAGCTTGGCAATCACTTGGCAGGTGTGCTCACGAGTAGCATCGGCATCTGGAGCTTGGGCCACGGTGGCTAATAGTGCCTTGGTAGCCCGCTGTGCCTGAGGGGAGCCTTTAACCAGCGTAGCGATCATGCTATCCACCGCGTTATCCAAGGCATCGTGCTCCACTACCTGATGGGCTAAACCCAGGCTGAGCGCGGTTGGCGCATCCATCACTTCGGCGGTCAGCGCGTAGCGGCGCATTTGGCGCTGGCCAAGGGCGCGCTGAACGTAAGGGCTAATCACCGCAGGCGACAGGCCAATATTGACTTCCGACAGGCAAAACTTGGCTTTTTCGGACGCCACGACGATATCGCAGCAGGCGGCTAAGCCCACCGCGCCACCAAACGCCGCCCCCTGTACGCGGCAGATGGTCGGGCAGGGCAGGGTATCCAGGCCGTGCATCAGCGCCGCAAGCTTGCGGGAATCCGCTAGGTTATCTTCCAGGTCGTAATCGACCATGCGCTTCATCCAGTTCAGGTCAGCACCTGCGGAGAAGCTTTTACCTTCAGAGCCGAGCACCACCACCCGCACGTCGCCTGCACTTGCCAAGTCGTGTAGCTTTTCCAGATGAGCATTGAGTTCGGCAATCAGGCTATCGTCAAAGGCGTTATGCACCTCTGGGCGGTTTAAGGTTAGGCGAGCGATACCCGCCTCGATGACTAATGTTGAGTAAGCCATGATGTTCGCCCCTTACATCCGGAACACGCCGAAGCGCGTCTCTTTGACTTCGGCATTCATCGCGGCGGCCAGTGACAGCCCCAGCACATCGCGGGTTTGCATCGGGTCGATCACGCCGTCATCCCACAGGCGGGCGCTGGCGTAGTAGGGGTGGCCCTGATGCTCGTACTGGTCGCGGGTGGGCTTTTTGAACGCTTCTTCGTCCTCTTTGCTCCATTCTTGGCCTTCGCGCTCGTACTGCTCGCGTTTTACCTGGGAAAGTACGCCCGCCGCCTGTTCGCCGCCCATCACCGAAATACGCGCGTTGGGCCACATAAACAGCAGGTTGGGGTCGTAAGCACGACCACACATACCGTAGTTACCCGCGCCGAAGCTGCCGCCAATCAGCACGGTGTATTTCGGCACGTTGGCGCAGGCCACGGCGGTGACGAGTTTGGCGCCGTGCTTGGCAATGCCTTCATGCTCGTACTTGGAGCCAACCATAAAGCCGGTGATGTTCTGCAGGAACACCAGCGGGATTTTGCGCTGGGCGCACAGCTCAATAAAGTGCGCACCTTTTACCGCGCTCTCAGAAAACAGCACGCCGTTATTCGCCACGATCCCCACCGGGTAGCCGTGAATATGGGCAAAACCGGTCACCAGCGTGTCGCCGTAGTAGCGTTTGAACTCGTCAAAGTCGGAGCCATCGACGATGCGGCCGATCACTTCGCGTACGTCGTAGGGCTTTTTCAGGTCGGTGCCGACGATGCCGTAAAGCTCTGAAGGGTCGAGCTTGGGCGGCCTAGGCGGCTGCATGGCCAGCTGGCCGCGCTTTTGCCAGTTCAGACGCGATACGCAGGCGCGGGCAAGCTGCAGCGCATGGGCGTCATTTTCGGCGTAGTGGTCGGCTACACCGCTCACTTTGGCGTGAACATCCGCACCGCCCAGGTCTTCCGCGCTGATGCTCTCCCCCGTGGCGGCTTTTACCAGTGGTGGGCCACCCAGGAAGATCGTGCCTTGCTCTTTAACAATGATGGACTCATCCGCCATGGCAGGCACATACGCACCCCCTGCGGTACAGGAGCCCATCACCACGGCGATCTGCGGAATGCCTTCAGCGGACATCGTGGCCTGGTTGTAGAAAATACGCCCGAAGTGGTCACGGTCAGGGAAGACTTCGTCCTGGCGGGGCAGGAAGGCACCGCCAGAATCCACCAAGTAGATGCACGGCAGGCGGTGCTTGCGGGCAATTTCCTGGGCACGCAGGTGCTTTTTCACCGTTAGCGGGAAATAGGTGCCGCCTTTTACCGTGGCGTCGTTGGCCACAATCACGCACTCAACGCCAGATACCCGACCAATCCCGGTGATCACGCCTGCGGCAGGTACCTCACTGTCGTAAACGTGATGCGCCGCCAGCGCGGAAAACTCCAGAAACGGCGAGCCTTCATCAATCAAATGGTCGATGCGGTCACGCACGTACAGCTTGCCACGGCTCTCATGGCGGGCGCGGGCTTTCTCACCGCCTCCTTCTGCAATGGCCGCAGTGAGTTCACGGAGTTTGTTGACTTCCCCCAGCATGGCGGCCTCGTTGGCCTGAAACACATCGCTGCGCGGGTTGATCTGTGTGGAGAGTGTGCTCATGGCGCGCCCCTGCTAATTTTTGTTAAAGGCTTTCGGTGAAAAGTTCGCGGCCAATCAGCATCCGGCGAATCTCGCTGGTGCCCGCGCCAATTTCGTAAAGCTTCGCGTCGCGCAGCAGGCGGCCGGTGGGGTACTCGTTGATATAACCGTTGCCGCCCAGTAGCTGGATGGCATCCAGCGCGACCTGGGTGGCTTTTTCAGCGCAGTAGAGGATGACACCAGCGGCATCTTTACGAGAAGTTTGGCCACGGTCGCAGGCGGCCGCGACGGCGTATAAATAAGCGCGGCAGGCGTTTAGGGTGGTGTACATATCCGCCACCTTGCCCTGCACCAGTTGGAACTCACCGATGGATTGATTGAACTGCTTACGCTCATGGATGTAAGGAATGACGATGTCCATGGCGGCTTGCATGATGCCAATGGGGCCAGCGGCCAGAACGGTGCGCTCGTAATCCAGGCCGCTCATCAATACGCGAACGCCTTTGCCTACTTCGCCCAGCACGTTCTCGGCGGGTACGCGGCAATCCTGGAAGACCAGCTCGCAGGTGTTGGAGCCACGCATGCCCAGCTTGTCGAGCTTCTGGGCGGTGGAAAAGCCCGGCATGCCTTTTTCGATAATAAAGGCGGTGATGCCTTTGGAGCCGGCATCCGGGTCGGTTTTGGCGTACACCACCAGCACATCGGCATCGGGACCGTTGGTGATCCACATTTTGTTGCCGTTGAGAATGTAGTGGTCGCCATCCTCTTTGGCGCGCAGCTGCATGGAGACCACATCGGAGCCAGCGCCGGGCTCTGACATCGCCAGCGCGCCCACGTGGTCGCCGCTCATTAGCTTGGGCAGGTATTTGGCTTTTTGCTCGGCGGAGGCGTTGATCTTGAGCTGGTTAACGCACAGGTTGGAGTGCGCGCCGTAGGAGAGCCCGACGGAAGCACTGGCCCGGGAGATCTCCTCCATGGCGATACAGTGGGCCAAGTAGCCCATACCGCTGCCGCCATCTTCTTCCGGTACGGTAATGCCCAGCAGGCCCATATCGCCGAATTTCTTCCACAGGTCGTTGGGAAACTCATTGTTGTGGTCGATCTCGGCGGCGCGTGGGGCAATCTCACTGGCGGCAAAGGCGTTGACCTGCTCACGCAGCATGTTCAGTTCATCGTCAAGACCGAAATTTAGTTCTGAATAGTGGGAAAACATGGTCAACCACCTTGTCGTTGTTAATCGGGTCGTTATTCGTTGAGGTTGTTTATTTCGCGGTGGCCGGATGTTTCTCGTTAAGCTCTTCGAGGGCTTGGCGGCAGCGAATCTCAGCGCTTTCAAGCTCCAACTGCACCATCGTGATGTCTTTCATCTGCTGTTCCAGCGCGGCTTTACGCTCGCTGATTTTGCTCAGCATCAGGTGTAGCTGCTTTTCGCTGCCGCTGCGGGTCTCATCCCACAGCTCAAACAGCTCGCGGATTTCCGCCAGCGAAAACCCCAGGCGTTTGCCGCGCAGTGTCAGCTTTAGCCGTACGCGATCTTTACTGCTGTAAATACGTGTCTGGCCCCGGCGGGTGGGATGCAGTAGCTCCTGATCTTCATAAAAGCGGATGCTACGCGTGGTCACATCAAACTCGCTGGCCAGTTCGCTGATCGAGTAGGTTTTGCTCATGATCGTTATTCTCGTCGATAGGGGGATGTCCCTATGGAACACTGACCATGAGGCTAAAACAAGTTTACGTTAACGTAAAGCTGAGATTGCAATGAGTGAGTTACCGTTGAATTTTAAAAAATAACTGATAAATAAAGGCTTTTAAGCTTTAATTTGGTGCATCAGAGTGGTGCGTAGACCAAAGTTGTAATTGTAATACCCTGTGTGGGGTTGCTAGTTTGCACTTACACCTTACGTTCAGGTAAGGATGCGTTGCTGGCTAACGAGTTTCGCTTCCCACCGTACAAGAACAACAAGAGGCGTCCTACCTCATGCGTGCAGACGAAGTGACCAAGGGGCCAGTGCTCGAAACTCGAGGGCTGACCAAAGAGTTTCGCGGCTTTACCGCCGTGGATAACGTAAACCTCCAGGTGCAGGAGGGGCATATTCATGCCCTGATTGGCCCAAACGGTGCAGGTAAAACGACGGTCTTTAACCTGTTAACCAAGTTTTTGCCCCCTACGCGGGGCGAGATTCTCTATCGTGGCCAACCCATCACTAGCAAAAAATCCAACGAGATCGCCCAGCTTGGCTTAGTGCGTTCGTTTCAGATTTCAGCGGTGTTTGCCCACATGACCGCACTGGAAAACGTGCGCGTAGCGCTTCAGCGCCAGCTGGGCACGTCGTTCCACTTCTGGAAATCGGAAAAAACGCTGGACCACCTCAACGACCGCGCCCTAGCGCTGCTCGATGAAGTGGGCCTGCGCGAATACGCCGATACGCTCACTGTGGAAATGCCCTATGGCCGCAAGCGCGCCTTAGAAGTGGCCACCACGCTGGCGCTGGACCCCAGCATGATGCTGCTAGACGAGCCGACCCAGGGCATGGGCGCGGAAGATGTTGACCGTATCGTGGCGCTGATCAAACGGGTTTCCCAAGGCCGCACGGTGTTGATGGTGGAGCACAACCTTAGCGTGGTCAGCCGCTTGTGTGATCGTATTACCGTATTGGCGCGGGGCGCGGTGCTGGCAGAAGGGGATTACGACACGGTTTCCCGCAACCCCTTAGTGCGTGAAGCCTATATGGGCAGCGAAGCGGCTGAGGAGGCTGCCGTATGAATACCGCAGAAGCATTCGAGAGCCAAGAAGCCCCAGAAAACCAGACCCTAGAGATGCTGCGAGTGCAAGACCTGCACGCCTTCTATGGCGAATCGCACATTCTGCATGGGGTGAATTTCGATGTGAAGCGTGGCGAGCTGGTGACTCTGCTGGGCCGCAACGGCGCGGGCCGCAGTACCACGCTAAAAGCGATTATGAATATGGTGGGGCGGCGCACCGGTTCGATTGTCATTAATGGCAATGAAACCCTGCGCATGAAGCCGCACCATATTCCCCGGTTAGGGATTGGCTACTGCCCGGAAGAGCGCGGCATTTTTGCGAGCTTAGATGTTCACGAAAACCTGCTGCTGCCACCCACTGTGCGTTCAGGCGGAATGAGCTTGGATGAAATCTACGGCATGTTCCCCAACCTCTACGAGCGTCGCAAAAGCCAGGGCACGCGACTCTCCGGCGGCGAACAGCAGATGCTGGCCATGGCGCGCATTCTGCGTACCGGTGCGCGCTTGCTGCTGCTGGATGAAATCACCGAAGGCTTGGCGCCGGTCATCGTGCAAAAACTGGGCGAGGTATTAGTGCAGCTAAAAGAGCGCGGCATGACCATCGTGCTGGTTGAGCAGAACTTCCGCTTTGCTGCCCCGCTGGCTGACCGCCACTTTGTGATGGATCACGGCCAAATTGTTGAGGAGATCACCGCCGAGCAGTTGCCTTCCCGGCGGGAACATTTAAACAGCATGCTGGGGGTATAAATCGCACACCATCTAAACTGTAAGCACGGCTTTAAAAAACAACAAACGCAACACTTACGTTCCATACACAAGCGCTCCACACACAAACGCTATAACTGAACGTCCGCATCATAAAAACAAAGGCCCTCAGGGCCAGGAGACGAACATGACCTATATGAAGAAAACGCTGGCCGCCAGCATCGCCGTTGCCGCTGCCTCCAGCATGGCGATCTCGACCGCCCACGCCGAGATCAGCGATGGTGAAGTGCGTATTGGCTACTTAGCCGATATGTCCGGCACCTACCGTGATTTGGCTGGCCCAGGTGGCCAAACTGCGATGGAAATGGCGGTGGCCGATTTTGGCGGCAGCGTGAACGGCTCGCCCATTGTGATTTTCAGCGCTGATGACCGCAACAGTGCCGACGTAGGCGCCAACACCGTGCGCGAGTGGATCGACCAGCGTAACGTCGATATGGTGGGTGGTTTGGTAGCCTCTTCTGTTTCTATCGCTGTGACCAAAGTGTTGCAAGAGAACAACGGCCTGGGCATCGTCTCTGGCTCGGCGGCGTCTAGTATTACCAACGAACACTGCACTCCGAACCATATTCACTGGGTATACGACACCTATCCGCTGGCCAACGGCACCGCGAAGGCCGTCGTTGAGCAGGGCGGCGATAGCTGGTTCCTGCTCACTGCGGATTACGCCTTCGGCCATGCACTGGAAGCCGACGTGACCAGTGTGGTAGAAGCCAATGGCGGTGAAATTGTCGGCGGCGTGCGTCACCCGTTCCCCACCAGCGACTTCTCCTCCTACATTCTTCAGGCGCAGGGTTCTGGAGCGAAAATTGTCGGCCTAGCCAATGCCGGTGCCGACACGGTCAACGCGATTACCACCGCCAGCCAGTTTGGTCTGACCCAAAGCGGCCAGCAATTAGCAGGCCTGCTGATCTTCCTTAACGACGTACACGCGCTGGGGCTAGAAGCCACCCAAGGGCTGCTGCTGACCACCGGCTGGTACTGGGACATGGATGAAGAGTCCCGCGCTTGGTCCGAGCGTTACTTTGAAGAAACAGGCCGTATGCCCACCATGGTGCAAGCCGGTATCTACTCCAGCACTATGCACTACCTGAAAGCCGTGGAAGCCGCTGGCACCGATGACCCCGAAACCGTGCGCGCGAAAATGGCCGAAGAGCCGATCAACGACTTCTTCGCCCGTAACGGCAGCATTCGTGAAGATGGCCGTATGATTCACGACATGTACCTAGCCCAGGTAAAAACGCCGGAAGAGTCTACCGGTGAGTGGGACCTCTACGAGATCCTTAGCACCATTCCCGCCGCAGAAGCCTACCGTCCGCTGTCTGAAAGCCAGTGCTCGCTGGTACAGAACTGATCTGCTGACGCGCTCCAGGCTCAGGCATCTGCTGCCTTGGCCTGGGGCCAAGCAAGCCGTAAAGGCGTGACGAAAGGCGTTTCTAACAATAAGCAACGCGCTGGGGCAGCCCCATAGGGCTGCCCGCTTAGCGGCGAGGAGAGTCATACCATGACGATGATATTCGGCGTGCCAATGGCCGTGTTCATGGGCCAGCTAACGCTTGGGCTTGTGAACGGTGCCTTTTACGCACTGCTTAGTTTGGGCCTGGCGGTCATCTTCGGCCTACTGAAGATCGTCAACTTTGCCCACGGGGCGCAGTACATGCTGGGAGCCTTCGCCGCGCTGCTAGGCTTTCGCTACCTGGGCATTAACTATTGGCTAGCACTGATTTTAGTCCCGCTGGTGGTGGGTGGTTGTGGCATGCTGATGGAGCGCTTTCTGCTACGTCGCATTGCCCACCTCGACCACCTCTACGGGCTGCTGCTGACCTTCGGGTTGGCGCTGATTTTCGAAGGCACATTAATTAACTTATTCGGCGTTTCTGGGGCGCGCTACGCTACCCCTGAAATTCTGCAGGGCGGCCTTAACCTGGGCTTTATGTTCTTACCTACCTACCGTGCTTGGGTGTTAGTAGCGGCGCTGGCCATGTGTCTATTCACCTGGTTCATGATTGAGCGTACCCGCTTGGGTGCCTACCTGCGCGCCGGTACGGAAAACTCCCAACTGATGCAGGCGTTCGGCGTGAACGTACCGCTGCTGATTACCCTAACCTACGGGTTTGGGGTCGGGCTTGCCGCCTTTGCAGGCGTGCTGGCGGCACCGCTTTATCCGGTATCGCCCACTATGGGCTCAAGCCTATTGATTGTGGTGTTTGCGGTGGTCGTTATCGGCGGTATGGGCTCCATTTTAGGCGCCATTTTAACCGGCCTCGGGATGGGTATTATTGAAGGGTTAACTAAGGTGTACTACCCGGAAGCCTCTAATACCGTGATCTTTCTAGTGATGATCCTGGTACTCATGTTACGCCCCGCTGGGCTGTTCGGTAAGGAGGCATAACCATGACAACAACGCATACCACCTCGGCAACCCAGTTGCCCTCCGCGGTGCAGGAGCGCCAACGGCGCGCCAAGCTACGCCGCAATATGTTCTACCTTGTGCTGCTGGCGATGGGGTTAGTTGCTCCCTTTGTGGCGTACCCCGTCTTCTTAATGAAGATTCTCTGTTTTGCGCTGTTTGCCTGCGCTTTCAACCTACTGTTGGGCTACGCCGGGCTGCTCTCATTTGGCCATGCGGCCTTCCTAGCCACCGGCGGCTATGTGACCGGCTACTTGCTGGCCAGCTACCCAGGCTTAACGCCAGAGCTAGGCATTCTTGCGGGTACGTTAATGGCAACGCTGCTAGGCGTACTGTTTGGAGTGCTCTCCATTCGCCGCCAGGGCATTTACTTCGCCATGGTCACGCTGGCGCTGGCACAGCTGATGTTCTTCGTGTTCGTGCAGTCGTCGTTCACCGGTGGGGAGGATGGCCTGCACGGTGTGCCGAGAGGGCACCTGTTTGGCGTGATCGATTTGAGCAGCAACTTGGCGATGTACTACTTCGTCTTCGCCGTGTTCGTGTTTGGCTTCGCGGTGATTCAGCGCACGGTTCATTCACCCTTTGGGCAAGTGCTGAAAGCCATTCGGGAGAACGAGCCCCGCGCCGTGTCGCTGGGCTACAACGTCGATGCCTACAAGCTGTTAGCTTTCGTGCTCTCGGCGGCGCTGGCGGGCTTGGCAGGTTCCACCAAAACCGTGGTGTTCCAGCTGGCCTCGCTCACCGATGCCCATTGGCATATGTCGGGTGAGGTGATTTTGATGACGCTGCTGGGCGGTGTAGGCACACTGCTTGGCCCGCTGATGGGGGCAGGATTAGTGGTTAGCCTGCAGCACCTGCTGGCGCAGTCGCCGTTGGGGAACTGGGTAAGCGTGATTCTGGGCATCATCTTCGTGGTGTGCGTGCTGAGCTTCCGTAGCGGCATCATCGGCGAGCTGGCCAAAATGTACCGTAAAAACTTTAAATAATGGATTCCCGTTAACCGCGTCTGTCCGTGGATTGGGTGCCTTCGGGCACCCTTTTTTCTGCTTGTGAAATAAGGCCGTAAGCCCATTTCTACGCCAAAGGTCTTGGGGGATTTGGTTGCGCAAGGTGGGGTAAGAATATAAGTTAACGTAAACGTCAACATTGCTAATAATGACAACAGCCAATGCGTGACTTGCCTGCCGCCTGCCTAGGCGCGGTGCATCCACGCACTGTGGAGATACGCCATGAATTTTGAGCTAAGTGAAGACCAAGTCGCTTTTTCTGATATGGCCCGGGCGTTCGCCCAGAACGAGCTGGAGCCCCATGCCGCCGAATGGGACGCAGAATCTTTTTTCCCCGTCGATGTGATTCGTAAAGCAGGGGAGTTGGGCTTTTGCTCGCTCTACGCCCCGGAAAGCGTCGGCGGGCTGGGCCTTTCCCGGCTCGATGCCAGCATTATTTTTGAACAGCTCTCGATGGGCTGCACCTCCACCACCGCGTACCTGACCATTCATAACATGGTGACCTGGATGCTGGCTGATTTCGGCACCCCAGAAGCCGTTGAGCAGTGGGGCGAAAAGCTGGCGACCGGCGAGCTGCTAGGCTCTTACTGCTTAACCGAACCCAACGCAGGCTCCGACGCGGCCTCGCTGAAAACCTCCGCCAAGCGTGATGGCGAACACTACGTGCTGAACGGCAGCAAGATGTTTATTTCCGGCGCGGGTAGCACCGATTTCCTGGTGGTGATGGCGCGCACAGGCGGCGAAGGCCCCGGCGGCGTTTCCGCCTTCGCGGTGGATGCGAAGAGCGAGGGCATCAGTTACGGCCGCAAAGAGGACAAAATGGGTTGGAACAGCCAGCCCACCCGCATGATCACCTTTGAAGACGTACGCGTCCCCGCCAACCACCTGCTGGGCAACGAGGGCGACGGCTTCAAAATCGCCATGAAGGGCCTGGACGGCGGGCGCATCAACATTGCGACGTGTTCGATCGGCACCGCTCAGCAGGCGCTCAATAAAGCCCGCGAGTACATGCTAGAGCGCAAGCAGTTCGGCAAGCGCCTGGCCGAGTTCCAAGCGCTGCAGTTCCGCCTAGCCGATATGGTGACCGAGCTGGTGGCCGCCCGCCAACTGGTGCGCATGGCCGCCACCAAGCTGGATGCGGGCCACCCGGATGCCACCACCTACTGTGCGATGGCCAAGCGGTTCGCTACCGATGTGGGCTTCAAGGTGTGCGACGAAGCGCTGCAGCTCTACGGCGGCAATGGCTACATCAAGGAGTACCCGATGGAGCGCTACGTGCGCGACACCCGCGTACACCGTATTCTGGAAGGCACCAACGAGATCATGCGGCTAATTATTTCCCGCCGCGTACTGGCCGACGGTGCCGCTGAGCTATAGCCGCCAGGGCACATCTCACCAAGCCCCGAGCATATAAGGACAAACCATGAGTTGCGTACTGTTTGAAGAGCACACCACCCAAGATGGCCACGTGATTGGCGAGATTACCCTGAACGCCGAGCGCTCTTTAAATGCGCTCACGCTGGAAATGATCGAAGAGATCCTGCCGCGCCTAAACCAGTGGCAAAGCGACGAGCGGGTCGTAGCCGTGCTGCTGGATAGCGCAGGCGAAAAAGCCTTCTGCGCCGGTGGTGATGTGGTCAACCTCTACAAGGCCATTCAGGGCGACGGCGCAGCCGATTTCCCCGAGCGCTTCTTCGAGAACGAGTACCGCCTGGATTACCAACTGCATACTTTCCCCAAACCGGTGATTTGCTGGGGCAACGGCATCGTGATGGGCGGAGGCATGGGCCTGTTAAGCGGTAGCAGCCACCGCATCGTTACGGAAACCTCGCGGCTCGCCATGCCAGAAGTCACCATTGGGTTGTACCCGGATGTAGGCGCGAGCTGGTTCCTTAACCGCCTACCGGGCGGCGCCGGGCGGTTTCTGGCCATGACTGGCGGGCAAATTAACGCCCCGGACGCGGTTCATCTAGGCCTAGCCGACCGCGCCATTGCCAGCCACCACCGTGGCGCACTGGCTGAAAAGCTATTGGAGGCCAGCTGGGGCGAAGGCGAACACACCGACGCCCACGGCGTGGTGAATCACGTACTGCGCGAGCTGGAACAGGCCTCCCAAGAGGTGTTCGCGGAGATGGAAGCGCCGGTTTACAAGTCGTCTTCTTTAATTCGTGAGCTGATGGACCACGACACCGTCGAGCAGATGGTTGAAGCCGTGCTGGCAGTCGAGACCGACGACAAGTGGTTCAGCAAAGCGCAAAAAACCTTGGCCCACGGCAGCCCCGTCTCGGTTAAATTGATTCACGAGCAGCTCGCCCGCGCCAAGCATATGTCGTTGGCGGAAGTGTTTCAGTTTGAGCTTTCGCTCTCTGTGCAGTGCTGCCGCCACCGGGAGTTCCCCGAAGGCGTGCGCGCGCTGCTGGTGGATAAAGACGGCCAGCCAAGCTGGACCTACCCAGATGTGGCCTCGGTCGAGCCCTCCTTTATAGACGAGCTGCTGGCACCCGCATGGGACACCAACCCGCTGGCAGATCTTAAATAACGCACACTGCACTCTCTACAACACGCTAATAAGGATAAAAAGATGACTACCGTTGCGTTTATTGGTTTAGGCAATATGGGCGGCCCCATGGCCGCCAATTTGGCGAAAGCAGGCTTTACCGTGCGCGCCTTCGACCTTTCCGCCCAAGCGCAGGAAACCGCTAAATCTCAAGGCTGCGAGATTGCCGCCACCGCTTCGGAAGCGGCCACCGACGCCGACTTCATTATTTCCATGCTGCCCGCAGGCAAGCACGTGCGCGGGCTTTACGTGGATGGTGACGCGCCGCTGTTTGAAGTAATTAAACCAAGCGCGCTGGTGATTGACTGCTCCACCATCGATGCCGACACCGCCCGTCACGTAGCCGCGGCTGGCGCTGAAAAGGGCATTGGCTTTGTGGATGCGCCGGTTTCCGGTGGGGTAGGCGGTGCCCAAGCGGGCACGCTGACCTTTATCGTCGGCGGCTCGGAGGCTCAGTTCGCCCAGGCGCAGCCGGTGCTGCAAGCCATGGGTAAAAACATCTTCCACGCCGGTGACCACGGCGCGGGGCAGGTGGCTAAAGTGTGCAACAACATGCTGCTCTCGATTCTGATGGCAGGCACCTGCGAAGCGATCAACATGGGCGTCAAAAACGGCCTCGACCCCGCTGTGCTGTCAGAAATCATGAAGCAAAGCTCCGGCGGCAACTGGGCGCTTAACGTCTACAACCCCTACCCCGGGGTGATGGAAAACGCCCCCGCCTCGAAAGGCTACCAGGGCGGCTTCCAGGTGGATCTAATGATCAAAGATTTAGGCCTAGCCATGGATGTTAGCCAGCAAAGCGCATCCCCCGTGCCCATGGGCTCCGCCGCCCGTTCGCTGTTCACACTGCACAAAGCAGGCGGCAACGGCAAACTCGACTTCTCCAGCCTGCTCAAGCTGTATCAGGATAAGGGTGAGTAGTAAGCGGTAAATCGTGAGGAGCGAGTCGTGAGTGGCCGGGCGTAAGGGGAGGGTGTGGGGTGGTAGGCAGCTTTAGCTCGCGACCTGTTCGCTAAGCCCCACAACCCTGATAAAGCGGCCAACTTGCCACTCACCCCCACCCAAGGCACACTCAAAAACTTTCCTAACCAACAATAAGGATTGCCATGATTACGCTTTGGGGCCGCAACAACTCCACCAACGTCAAAAAAGTGCTCTGGGTACTGGAAGAACTGGAACTACCGTTCGAGCAGATCATGGCGGGCCTGCAACACGGCGTAAACGACACGCCAGAATACCTCGCCATGAACCCCAACGGTTTGGTGCCGCTGCTTAAAGATGACGCTACCCAAAGCGTGCTATGGGAGTCCAACACCATCATCCGCTACCTAGCGGCGCAGTACGGCCCCAACCATTTATGGATTGAAAGCCCTGCCAAACGGGCGCAAATGGAAAAGTGGATGGATTGGTCCAGCAGCCTGCTAACCCCCGCCCACCGCACCATTTTGATGGGCTATGTACGCACCCCACCGGAACAGCGCGATAGCACACTGCTAGACCCCGCCATTGCCACCTGCGAAAAACTCTTCGCCCAGCTAGACGTCGCGTTAAGCCAGCAACCCTGGTTCTCTGGCGACGACTTTGGCCTTGCCGATATCGCCATCGCCCCGTTCACCTACAACCTGTTAAACAGCGGCCTTACTTGGCAGCCCCGCCCGCATCTACAGCGCTGGGTAGAGCAGCTCGCCGAACGCCCCGCCTACCGCAAGGTAGTGATGATTCCCGTCACTTAAAAAGCCATTGCTAACCCAACGAGCAACCACGCCTACGAGCTAAACACATCTTGTAGTGCGTGATAACGAGCAACGTGAGGTAACCGCGAGGGGCAGCAACGCTGCCCTGGGCTGTTATCGACATACTCAATCAACCCGTAGGCTTGTTATTACAACACTCAAATTTATTACCCGTGAGAGGGCGCTTTAGCGCGCGACGATCAAGCTACCAAAGCTCGTTAAAACCCTGACTCCAACAACGCCAACTCCTGATCCAACCCCTTTAATACCTCACACCCCAACCCATGCTGCTCGGCACGTTCAATCAACGGCCCCAAAATCGCCCCGCGCTCGGTAGGCCGCTTCGCCTCCACGTCCTGCAGCATCGAGGCTTTATTGTTCGCGGTGTTCTCCACCACTTGCCATACCAACGCCAACCACGCGGCTTCACCCTCGCCACCACTCGGCGGCACAACGCCTTCCTTCGCTAAAATTGCCGCCACTTCTTTCACCACGGCAATTACTAGGCCTGAGTAGGCATTCCCACGAAGCTCTCCGTTACGCACGCCATGCAACGCCACCAGGGGGTTAATCGCCGCGTTTACCGCTAGCTTCTGCCACAAGCGGCTGCGGATATCGTTCACAGCCGTAGCGGTAAACCCAGCCTCACTCAATAGCGCCGCTAAGGATTCCGCTAACCCTGCGTGCTGGTTATCCAAATCCCCGATAAACGTTGGCCCACGGCCTGCGTGTACCACGCCACCATCTCCGGTTAAGTACGCCCCCTGAGTAGTGGTAGCGCACAGCACCGGCCCAGGCCACGTTTGGGTGATGCGCGGCTGGGCATAAAAACCGTTCTGCCACAGCACCAACGGGGTAGAGGGGGGCAGCAGGCTGGCAATACTAGAAAGCGCCGCCTCTGCGGCCATGGCTTTGGTGGTGATATGCACAAACGCAGGCGGCTTAGGCGCATTAGCCGCCAGCTGTTTAGCGGTGAGTGAGGTTAAGTGCTGAACACGCGCTTCGCCTTCCGGCGTGGTTAGCACCTGCCGCGTAGGCAACTCACGGCGACCAATCACCGCCACCTCCACAAACGGGGCCAGCGAGTGCGCCAACAGGCGGCCAATGGCCCCAGGGCCAAGAATCCAGTGGGTTGTCATGGGTAAAGCATCTTCAGCAACGAGAGTGCCGCCAAGCTTACCGCGTTCGGTGTGGGGAGGCTAAGGAGAGAAAAAGGGTTGGGGTTAGGCTATTTTTTTAGTGACGTGGGTAAGGATAGTTTGGTAGGTTTGAAGCTAAGCTAATTTGGTTAGTCGATGATGATTGGAAGATGGCGATAGTTATTGCCAAGCAGGAAGTGATAGGGAATGTCAGGTTTCGACCCTAAGCGGACATGCCAGGAAATACAGTAGGCGCGCGAATTTTCGATATACAGCCTAATTAAAGTCAATGTATTTAAAAATCATAGACTTAGAAGAGCCTAGCAGGCTGTGTTTACCGGGAAAAAGTGCTAGCACGTTCATTCAATCATAAAGCGCGCCGTCTAATACACTGTTAGTTTTCTCATCAACATCATCATTTGTCATCAAGGTTAGAAATGGATACTTTCATTGAGTTTGTAAAATCAGATATTGGGGTCACACTGGCTTGGGTATGTACTGTAGGAAGTACTTTATTTGCTGTAATTACATCAAAGAAGAATAAACAGTTGAAAATAAAAATTGGTGAAATAACAAATAATTCTACAGTGGATAATAGTCAGGATAGTGTTATACAAAGCGGCCAGAATAATGTATATACAAAGAATAATTCAGGCGGCATGAGAATAGACATGTAAGGGACTAAACCGTGTCCATAGGAAATGAAGGGGGTGATTCCTGTGAATAAAACAGTTAAAGTTGAACGTAATGCTGGAAATATCTTTATTGGGAACTCTCCCGAATATGAGATCAGCTCAGCTATAAATGAATTGCTAAAGTCATTAGCTAATAAGCCGTTTGCGTTTAAGAAAAGCAGAAGGCGACCATCTTCTGAAACAGTTGTAAAGATACAATACAATAATCTTAAACCTGAATCCGTGAAGCCGGCGCCGACACTTTCCCTATCACCGCCAGCGAGCACTTTTTGATCATTCGCCCCGTGCAAGTTGGCTTTCGCAAGCC
>NZ_JAMZBE010000053.1:0-22947 GCF_024158645.1 Halomonas sp. 707B3 | reverse complement strand
ACCCAGCCCTGTGCCAGCGCGTGGGCGGCGGCCACGGCTAAATCGTTGATCAAACAGTAGCCGCTGGCAGCATCCGCATGGGCGTGGTGCGTCCCGCCCGCCGAGTTGCAGGCAAGCCCGGTGGCCAGCGCCGCTTCCAGGGTGAGCAGCGTGCCGCCGGTTTCCAGCCGCACTCGCTCCACCAAGGCCTCAGACCAAACGAATCCACTACGCCGCTGGGCGGCACGATCAAGCTGGCCGTGCAAAAACGCCTGAACGTACTCTGGTGTATGCACGCGTTGCAGGCTTTCGAGGGTGGCCGGTTGGGGCGTGTGCCACTCGATGGGGCAGGCCAGCGTTTGCTCGCCCAAGAGCTGCCGAAGCACCCGAAACTTTTCCATGGGGAAGGGGTGATTGGCTGGTAAATCAATCGTATAACCCGGATGATGAACCACCGTTAACGCCATGCGCGTGCAGCCACTTTGGTCACAAATGTAGATCGCTTATGTTGCTTGATACCACAACGTTAAACCAGCAAAGAAACTTCTTCGACGGCCATGCGGATATCTGGCTTTTTGGCTACGGCTCGTTGATTTGGAAGGCCGATTTTGACTATTTAGAGCGCCGGCCTGCAGCGATTACCGGCTGGGCGCGGCGCTTCTGGCAGGGCTCCCACGACCACCGCGGCACGCCGGAAGCACCGGGGCGAGTGGCGACGCTGATTCGTGCCGAAGGCGCGGTATGTCACGGCATGGCCTACCGCATCACCCCAGAGGTGCTCGCACCGTTGGATGTGCGGGAGAAAAACGGCTACCTGCGGGAAAAAGTCACGCTGACGTTTTTGGATGAGGCGGGTAACCCTGACGCCGACCAAGCGCCTAGCGAGGGGCTGATTTATCTGGCCAGCGAAGACAACCCAGCGTTTTTAGGCGATGCCCCGCTGGCCGACATCGCCCAGCAAATTGCCCAGGCCCATGGCCCTAGCGGCCCCAACAGTGCTTACTTGCTGAACCTAGCCCAAGCGCTGCGCGAGTTGGGCACCGAGGATGCGCATATTTTTGCCCTGGAAGCGCAGCTACAGCGCTACCAGTAGCGCGGATAGCGGCGGTGGCGCGCCAAGTTATTGACCAGAATCGCCACCACCAGCATGACGATGCAGCCTGCGCCAATGGGGATCAGCGGATACCACCAGCCCAACTGATGCACGCTGGCACCGCCTGCCACGGCAATCAGCGCAGCGGCAGCCCCTGGCGGGTGAACGGTATGGGTAAGCTGCATGACCAAAATGGAGAGCGACACCGCCAACGCCATCGAAAGCGGCGTGGCCCCCAGCAGTTGATAGCAGCCCACGCCCACACAGGCAGAGAGCACGCTGCCAAACAGCACATGGCTTGGCTGGGCAAAGGGGCTTTCCGGGGCGGCATAAATCAGCACCGAGGTTGCCCCGAACGAGCCCACGATCAACAGCTGCTGGGAGAGCCACTCGGCGCTTAGCCAGCAAATCAGCGCCATGCCAGTAAAGGCACCCAGCCATGACCAGCAGGCATCCTGCCAGCCTACCCGGGGGCGCGGCGTTCGTTCTCCGCGCATCTTGCCAAGATACGTTTTCATCGCACTCGCCTTTGCACAAAAAGAGTGCAGATGATGACAAAATGCACCAAAGAAGCAAATGACGATGCGTCATATGCTCATGAAACTCGCTCAAGGACGATCAGCATGCCACTACCGTCTCCCTCGCTCACCGTTGCTCCTTCCAGCCTATTGCTAGCGGTAGTGGCTGCCGTGGGCATGGCCACCATCGGCGTGATCTCGCGCATCACCGGGCTGAATGCAGAGAGCATTACCTTCTACCGGTTGGGGTTAGGGGCGCTGTTTTTGCTCGGCTATTTACTGCTGACAAAACGCCATGCAGGACTCACCACACTGCCAGGGCGGCAGGTGGTGATTAGCGGTAGTTTGCTGGCGGCGTTCATCCTGTTTTACGTGCAGGCGATGAACTACACCCAAATGGCCAACGCCATTTTGATGGTGTATCTCGCGCCGATTGTGGCGGCTATCGCGGCACATGCGCTGTTTAACGAACGGCTTGCAGCGGCGCAGGTTTCGCTCATTGGCTTGGCGCTGTTTGGGTTCGCGATGATGCAGGAGTTTCGACTCAACCTGGACGATCAGCAGGACGTGATTGGCATGGGTTTTGGCTTAGCGGCCATGCTAGCTTACAGCGGTTTTATCCTGACGAACCGCCGATTGCCGCGCCACCTGGATGACCGCACCTGCGCCTTCTGGCAGTTGGCGGTCGGGGCGCTGATGATCTTGCCGTTTGCGCTATGGCAGCCAGCAGGGCTAACCGCCAGCGCATGGCAAGTGCCGTGGTTGTTGGCTGCAGGCCTTGTGCCCGGTTTTTTGGCGCTGCTGTGCGCGGTGATGGCGATTAACCGCCTGCCCACCGCGCTATACGGCACGCTAGCTTACTGTGAGCCGGTGGCGGTAGTGATTTTTGGCTGGAGCCTGTTTGGCGAAGCGCTTTCGCCTTTGCAATTAAGCGGCTGTGGGCTAGTGATCGCCTGCGGCGTCGCGCAGGCGTGGGTCGGAGGCCGGGGCGCTACATCATCAGCCACGACAGGATAAATAGGCCAATCAGCGTGCGGAAAATGCCGCCAATAATGGAGCCACGCAAAAACGCACGCAGCCCACCCCATAGCACCAGCAGGCCAATCAGCAGTATCGCTAGGCTTAAAAACGAGTCGTTAATCCCCAGCGAACGCGTCAGCCCGCCGATAAAGTCATCAAAGGCACCAAAGAAGTTGGTGAAGAGCCCCACCAAAAACTCCACCACGACGCGGATGGCGTCGCCTATCGCCTCGCCGATGCCCTCAAAAAATCCGTTTGCCTGCATGCGCGTTGTCCATTGCTTGAAGATAATTGATCGAAAATAGCGAGTTGAAGATAGCGGGCATTGTGTGTGAAAACACGCAAACTGGCAAAGCCACGCGATTGAGCGGCTTCCACTTTTCGCCTATTTCCTTTTTAGCACTGCCGCGTTACAACGTTAAGTACGCATTTGCGGGAGAGACTGGTACACGACACCAGCGCCGAAGGAGCAACGACCCCGGAAACTCTCAGGCCAACGGACCGCAACGGCTAACGTTTTTACCAATACGTTCCGAAGAGCGGTTGATGACTGCGTCACTCAGCCCACCGAAGGAGCAAGCGCCACATCATCGGCGTGAATCTCTCAGGTTCCATGACGGAAGGGGTACGCCTAGCAAACATGTTTGCTGGGGGTATCGCCCGACGCTCATACAATCTGTGGAGAGACTCATGCAACGCATTGCAATTATTGGCGGTGGTATTACCGGTATTACCAGCGCCTATGCCCTCGTAAAACGCGGCTTTAACGTCACTGTGTTTGAAAAGCATCGCTACGCCGCGATGGAAACCTCGTTTGCCAACGGTGGCCAGCTTTCCGCTTCGAACGCTGAGGTATGGAACCACTGGCCTACGGTCATCAAAGGCCTGCGCTGGATGCTGAAAAACGACGCCCCGCTGCTCGTCAACCCTCGCCCTACTTGGCACAAGCTGAGCTGGTTTGCGGAATTTATCGCCGCCATTCCCCGCTATGCCGACAACACCACCGAAACAACGCGCCTCGCCATTGCGGCTCGGGAACACCTGTTTCAGTGGGCGCGAGACGAGCAGATCGATTTCGACGTGAAACAGAAAGGCATTCTGCATATCTACCGCGATAAAGCGGGCTACGAGCATGCCGCTAAGGTCTCACAGCTTCTGCACCAAGGCGGGCTTGAGCGCCGTGCCGTGACCCCGGAGGAAATGCGCGCCATCGAACCCACGCTGGCGGGTAGCTATTACGGCGGCTTCTTTACCGAAAGCGATGCCACAGGGGATATTCACAAATACACCAACGGCCTCGCCAAGGCCGCGGCTAAACGCGGCGTGAAGCTGAACTACGGCCATCAGGTGACCAACCTGGGTGCGGATGAGAACAGTGCCTGGGTCAGCGCTTCAATCGACGGGGAAGAAATACGCCAAAGCTTTGATAGCGTGGTGGTGTGTGCGGGCGTTGGCAGTCGTGCCATCGCCGCCAAGTTGGGCGACCGCGTTAACATCTACCCGGTCAAAGGCTACTCCATCACCGTACAGCTGGACGACGAAGCCTCACAGCAGGCCGCGCCGACGGTGAGCTTGCTGGATGACGAAACCAAGCTGGTGACCAGCCGTCTGGGAAACGACCGCTTCCGCGTGGCCGGTACCGCTGAGTTTAACGGCGCGAACCGCGATATTCGCAATGATCGGACTCAGCCGCTGGTGCGCTGGGTAGAGCAGTACTTCCCAGGCGTCAGCACCCAGCGAGTGGTGCCTTGGGCGGGCCTGCGCCCGATGATGCCGAACATGCTGCCCAAAGTCGGCCCCGGCAAATTGCCGACCGTTTTCTACAACACGGGCCACGGCCACCTGGGCTGGACGCTCTCCGCCATCACCGCCGAAATGCTCGCCGATGAGGTAGATAACTCCCCTGTCACTTCCCTCGCTATGACACGCTAGGCTGAATCATCCGCTTAGAACAACGAAAGGGGCCGCTTGGCCCCTTTCGCTAACATGCCACCCTATCGCGCCCACTCTCTTTCGCTTGATAGAGCGCATTATCAACCCGCTTCAACATACTTTTGGGCGTATCACTGTGGGTGGCTTCTGCCACGCCAAGGCTGACGGTGACATGCTCAGCCCCTGGAAAAGAGGCGCTGCTGATGCGTTGGCGAATCTTCTCGGCCAGTTGTGCCGCTTGGTCGAGTGAGGTTTCAGGGGCAAGAATCATAAACTCCTCCCCACCCCAACGGGCGCAGTAGTCGGCGGTGCGCAGATTGTTTTCCAGTAGCGTCGCCAAGGCGCGCAGCACTTGGTCGCCCACGTCGTGTCCTTGGCTGTCGTTAATCGTCTTGAAGTAGTCGATATCCAGCATAATGAGCGAAAATGGCCGCACATAGCGGTTCAGCCGCCCAAGCTCGTGTTTGAGCAGGTAATCAAACCGAGAGCGATTCATCAGCCCGGTGAGCATGTCAGTAGTGGCGAGGCGTTTTAATTCGGCCTCTTTCTCCACCCGCTGGGTGATATCTCGCTGGACCAGTACTAACACATTATCGGCATAGCCAGGCATCGACATAGCCGTGACACGCCACTCAATCAGCGGCCTTGGCGCTTGAGAGCGCGGTGCTTCATCGGCGTGGTCTAGCCCTGACATGGAGCATCCCAGGCTGAGCTTCCCACAAGCCAATGCGCTGTTGAGCTGGCAGATCAACTGCTCGTTCGCTGACGCTTGATGCACAATTTTAGGAGAAGCGCCTAACCAGTGGTCACGCTCTCCTCCCCAAAACTGAACATACTCCGCGCTGACATCCAGAATACGGATACCCTCGCCCTCGGGCAGACCGCTCAGTACGGCAACCGCTTGACTGCTGGGTTCGCTGAGGAACAGCGGCTCTCCTTTTTCTTGCTTTATCTCTACCATCATCATTTCATCCAATGAATGTCAGCACTCGGGCCGTCTCATCCTAGAAACAGGCAGTGTTCCAAGTGCCATTAGCCTGCCGGCAATGCGTCATCCTTACGCGCTGGCAATAACGCCATTACACAAAGGATACGCTCGTTTACCAAATAGCAATATAGTCCACGTTATGAATAAGCGAAAAGGCGTGCCCTTATGCTGCGGCTCTTGCGACCCAAAGCCGGTACAGCGCTGGCGTAAAGAAAAACGACACCAGCGTGGCCAAGAGCAGACCAAACCCAACGGTTTGCGCGAAAGGTGGCCATAAGCCGCCGGCCGCGACCATGAGGGGAATCAGTCCTGCAAAAGTAGTGATAGTAGTAGACACAATGTGCCGACTCGTGGGGCCGCTGATCACCGCGAGCATCGCGTCCATATCGCCTTGCCGGGCGGCCGGATCATCATCAAAGGCGGCAATAATAATGATGGTGGCGTTAATGGCGACGCCTACCAACCCCATAATGCCGACGATAATCACGAAGCCAAACGCATGGCCACTCATCAGCAGCGCCACAATCCCCATGCCCATGGCCTGGGCGCCGGCAATAAACACAATGGCGGCGCGGCGGAAGGAGTTAAACGCCAGCACCACCGTAGCCACCATGGCAATCACTAGCAGAACCACCGAGGCGAGCAGTTTACCTACGGCCTCATCGCGCTCGGCGGCCTCGCCCCCCGTTTCAATACGGTACCCAGCGGGCAACGTCAGCTCACCGTTCTCAAGCGCTGCCTGAAGCTTGGCATCTAACTGCGCCATGGATACGGCCGGTAGCGCATCCGCCACTAAATAGCCTTGCACCAGCTGTACCCGCTCGGCATTTCGGCGGGTAATCACACTCCATGAAGGGGCAAGATAGCTCTCGGCGACAGCCGCTAACGGTAAGCCTTCACTCACATGATTACTCACCAAGCGCAGCGCGGCTAGCTGCTCGGCATCGGTACGCCAAGCATCGTCATAACGCACACGTATCGGTAGTTGCTGTGTATCTTCTAACAACATACCGGCAGGCTGGCCGGAGAGGGCAGCGCCTACCTGTTCCGCCAAATTCTGCGACGACAGCCCTGCATCGCTCAACGCGGTGTGGTCGACATCAAGCACTAGCCGAGGCAGATCACGCTGCATCCCTGCACGCACGTGGGTTACCTGGGGAAGCTGGTGCATCAGGCCCGCTAGCTCCAGGCCCAGGGAGGAGAGAACCTCCAGATCATCGCCATACACGCGAAGCTCAATGGGCGCTTTAAAAGGCGGGCCTTGCTCGTATTTGCGCACAACGCTTTGGGCTTGAGGAAAGCGCTTATCCAGAGATTGCTGCAGCCCCGGCACCTGTTGATTGGTGGCCTCTAACGACACCGTATCGACGATCAGATGTAGGAAGGCGGGGTTGTTATCTTCATTAGTCAGGACGTTGTAATACATCATCGGCGCACTTTCGCCGATAAACGAGGAGACACGCACCACGCCCGGCAGCTCGCGCACCATGTTTTCCACTTCGTGGGCCAGCGCTTCTGTCTTGGCGATACTACTGGCGGCGGGCAAGCGCACTTCAATGTGGAACTGGTCGCGGTCGGCGGGAGGGAAGAACGCTACGTCTAGCGTTGGCATCAGCGCTATTCCACCTACCGGCACACAGAGGGTGATCACCATCGCCGCCACGGGGTGGCGCAGTGTGCTACGAATCGTGCCGCGAAACGCCCGCTTCATTATATTATCTCGCGGGGCGGGCAGTTTAGCGGCTACCTTGGCCAGCAGCATGGGCGAAAGCGCAGGCACCAGCAGTAGCGAAATCAGATAAGAGCTGACCAGCGCCACCATGACCGCCATGGCGAGCGGCCCGACGAACTCACCGGCGGGGCCGGGCATCAGCACAATGGGCATAAACGCCAAAATGGTCGTGAGCGTGCTGGCAAGCAGCGGTACCGCCAAATGGCGCAACGCATCCCGAGTCGCGGCCAGCGCGGAATCTCCTTGGAGGAAGCGCTCACGCAGGGCATTGGTCATCACAATGGCGTTATCCACCATCAGCCCCAACGCGACAATAATACCGATGATGCTCATCTGGTGGATTTCCATCCCCAGCGGCTTGAACAGCGCCAGGGTGAGCAGCGCCGTCGCCGGAATGGCCAGCCCAACGGTGAGCGCAGAGCGCCAGCCCATCGTGAGAAATAGAATCGCGACCACCAGCACCAGGCCCATCAGCAGGCTAATCGCTACATCACTGAGACGCTGGTTGGTATAGCTGGCCTGCTCAAAGACTTCTTCTACCGCCAGCCCTATCGGCAGTTCATCGGCAAACGCCGCCAGTTGCGCCTGGGCACGCTCAACCCACGCATCGATACGCTGGCCCGGCACCATACGGGCACCTACAAATACGGCCCGTTCACCGTTTAGCAGCGCTACCGCGCTGTGTGGGTCTTGAACACCACGGCGCAGTTCGGCAATTTCCCCTAGCTTGACGCTCTGGCCCTGCTGGGTGGTGACGTTGATCTCCCGCAGCCGGTCAAGCGCATCAAACTCGCCGCTCAAGCCCACCGTTAGCCGATGCCCTTGTGTGACCACCTCGCCAGCCGTGCGGCGGCCGTCGCTCGCCTCAATGGCCCCGGCAAGCTGACCAACCGAGAGCCCTAACGCATTCAGTTCCAGCGGGTCTACCATCACCTCGACCTGCTCCCCGGCGACGCCAAAACGGTGGGTATATTCAGTGCCCGCCACCTGCCGTAACTGATCTTCTAGGCGTTCGGCATAGCGCTCCATCAGCTGTGGATTGGGCGAGGTATCCAGCGTCCAGCGCAGCGCGGCCACGATACTGAACGCATAGCCACGGTCATCCAACAACTCCGGCGTTTGCACGCCTTCCGGTAGCGAGGGAGCTACATCGCTGAGCTTATCGCGCACGCGGCTCCACACCGGCGTGACATTGGTCACCGCGTCGCTCAGCTCCAGGCTGAGCACGGCAATGCCTTGCCGCGAGGTAGATTCCAGCACATCAATCTCAGCAATGGTGCGCAGCTCCTGTTCGATAGGACGCGCGACCAAGGCTTCGATTTGTTCGGGAGTCGCCCCTGGATACGGTGCCAGCACGGTGGCAATCCGCGCGACAAGGTGTGGGTCTTCCGCCCTGGGAAGGGTTTGGATAGCCGATAGCCCCGCGACAATGAGTAAGCCAAGCGACAGCGCCAGCAGGCGGCGATTAAACAACCACTCAATGCGTTGCATGGGCCACTTCCTCGCTGAGCGTGACCTGCTGCCCAGGCGTGATGCGGTGAGTGCCACTGCTAATTAATCGCATACCGGGCGCCAGCGTGCCGCGCACAAAGGCGTCGTCGCCTTCGGTATGCAGCAGCTCTACGCTCGCCTGTGCCACACGGTAGCGCTCATTTTCCTGAGGTTCGGCAACCAGTACGTTCCACAACCCGCGGTCGGCGGCACGTAGTGCAGATAGCGGTACCCAGTAACCGCTAGCGGGCTCGGTAATCGAGTAGTTCAACTCGGCCAGATCGCCAGGCACCGCGCGGCTGTTACTTGTCAGCGCCACAACCAGTGTTTGCGTGCGGCTGTCGCTATCCACCTGGGGCAGGCGAGCGAGCACCTCACCCGTAATGGGCTGGCCGTTTACGTGCAGCGTCACAGACTCCCCCATGGTGAACGTCGCCGCTAGCCGGGCTGGCAAGCCAAGGTGCGCTTCTAAGTGGCGGGTATCCACGATATCGAAAGCCGCCGTGCCACTGCTCACCAAGCTGCCCACATCAATATGGCGCTCTACCACCCGACCAGCGAAGGGGGCTTTTAGGGTGCTGTCTTCTAAGTCAGCCGTGAGACTATCGCGCTCGGCCGCTAGGGCAGCGAGTCGCGCTTGCAGGGTTAAGCGGTCGGTGCGGGCTTGGTCCAGCGCCGTGCGGCTAGCAAAGTTACTCTGGTTGAGCTGTGCTTCTCGTTCTTCCTGGCGCTGGGCAAGGGCCAAGCTGGCACGGGCTTCTTCGCTGCGCGCCGCCACTTCGGCTAAACGGCTCTCCAAGCGGCGGGTATCCAGACGGGCGAGCACCTCCCCTTGTTCAACCGCATCTCCGCGCTCGGCCAGTACGGCTTCCACCCGCCCCGCTGGCTCAAAAGCCAACGACACCGACTGGCGCGCCACCACCCGACCGGTTAAGCGCACTTCCCGCCTCAACGCATCTGCCTCAGCAAGCGGAGTGGTTGCCACCTGTAATAAAGCGTTATCTACCCCCTGCTGGCGTGCCTGCTGGGCACTACTGTGCTGGCTGGTTAGCAGGAGTATTACCACAACGGTAGCGCCTATCATCAGCAGTGCCGCCAGCATGCCGCGCAGCCGATGCCCCCAGGAAGTGTTTAACGTGCCCATGTTGGCCTCAAATGGTTTATTCTTGAACGATAACGTTCACTATAATATGTGTACGCCACCGTTCAATAACTATTTATGCATGGGCAGAGGTTAATTGCATGACAGACGCTCAACCGCCGTCATCTGACCAAAAACGCAGCGCGGGCCGCCCTAAAGATATGGCCAAACGTAATGTGATGATGGACGCTGCAGCGTGCCTGTTTTTCCGCAATGGTTTGGAAGCCGTCACCATGGAGGCCGTTGCTCGAGAGGCGGGCGTTTCCAAAGTGACGGTGTATGGGCACTTTACGTCTAAGGAAGCGCTGTTTGGCAGCGTGATACGGCGAGAAACCGCGACAATTCGGCAAGGGTTAGAGCAGCTCCCCGACACCCACGACGCGGTACGCCAATCGCTCATTGAGGTAGGCATCAGCATGGTGCGCTTTTTACTGGAGCCCCATGTATTGGCGGTCGAACGGGTGATGAGTCAGCAGGGCGAGCAGCACCCCAAGCTGTTACAGGCTTTTTTTGAGGCAGGCCCCTGGGCTATTAGCCAGTGGCTGCGGGAAAAACTGGAAGGACTGGCCAGCGCAGGCCACCTCACCCTGCCCGCCCCCGCGCTAGCTGCCGATCAACTCTGCAGCATGTGGCAGGGGATGCTGACCAAAGAAGTTCGTATGGGCGTACGCCCACCGCCCACGGATGAAGAACTCAAGCGCCAGATCACCAGCGCTGTAGACGTGTTTTTAATGGCGTATGGGCGGCGCTGATGCTCAGGCTATCGGGCACTGGCTACCTAGCGCCAAGACTTGAATGTGCCACTGCAATTGCTGGGCTTAACGGCCTGCACTTGGCCAGCACGATGAGGGCCTTACGCACCGCATCGGCGGGTCCGCCTCTTCTTATTCACACCGCTGGCGGTTGCCCCAGGATTTCTAAGCCTGTCCCCAGCTCGTTCTCAATTGCCTGACCCATTGCTAGCAGTTTGGCGTCTTGCCAGGGCCCTGCCAGCATTTGCAGGCCAACGGGCATACCTGCGTTGTCTTTACCAACCGGCAGCGTTAAGGCACATAGGCCTAAAAACTTTGCAATCATTCCGAATGACTAATGACGTCAGCTCATCCTTCACGAAAAGCCTCCACCACCCGCTCGGCCAACACTTCGCTGGCATCGCCACTACCAGGCCGTTTAACCAGCGCTACCTGATAATCGCCCAGCGGGGGAAGCAAATCGTGAGTGAGACGTTTGAGCGGGGGGCGAATTAAGCTTTTTGGAAACGGTGAAATAGCCAGATCCGCCAACATGGCGGCTTCTTGCCCGGCACAGTGGTCGCAGGAGTAGGCAATTCGATAGTTCACCCCAGCGCTATCCAGTGCCTGGAGTGCAATTCTGCGCCATGCACAACCCTGTTGAGCCAGGGTCACCGGCAGCGGCGTACGCTGTACGGCAACACCATCTTCACGGCCCGCCCATACCAGCGGCTCGCTATGCACAATCTCACCACGCGTCGCTTGCCCAGGTTCTCCCGCCATCACCAGAGCCAGATCAAGTTCCGACTCATCCAATCTTGCGAGCAGCTCTACGCTGCGGCCAACAATCACATCGACCTGCACGGCAGGATGAGAGCGGGCAAACTGGGCCAATACGGTGGGCAGTACACGCCAGACAACATCATCGGTTATACCCAGGCCTACACGTCCTTCCAGTGCTGGCGCCAAGAATTGAGTCACTGCCTCAGCATTGAGTTTCAACAGCCGCCGACTATAGCCAAGCAGCACTTCCCCCTCTGCCGTCAATCGCACCTGGCGCGCTTCACGCACAAATAGGTTCTGCCCCAGTATCTCTTCCAGGCGTTTGATCTGCATGCTCAGCGCGGAAGGAGTCCGAAACAATTGCTGGGCAGCGCGAGTAAAACTGCCACTTTCCGCAATTGTTACAAAGGTACGCAGCACCTCGCTATCCAGTAATGGCAAAGCGGCCCGATTAGTCTCCGCACCAGCGAACTGATTCATCACAGCACCTTTCAGAAAAACTTAAGGCACAGTGTAATTCTTTTCGTTTGATTGATCCAAGGTTGAGCATCAAGCTAGTGATCAGAGGTCGCGACCCTCCTTCTTATTGACATACATGACACCCTTTCAGCAGGCGTAATGCCATTAGAAAGCAGGTGTACGTTGGAGGTGTGCGATGAAAGACAACAACCCGACCCGACATGCTCTACACGCCTGGAATAGAGCCAGCCAGCTGCCCCCGCCCCCCAAACCGCCAAAGCTCGAATTTTATATGCCCGCGATGCCGTCATTGACCTTGATTCACCGGCTTGAAATGCGTTGGTGGCGCTACCGACGCCGGCAGCTCTTCCGCCGCCACGTATTGCCCCTGCTGGCTTACGACGACAACGTATTACGGGATATTGGCCATTGTCGTGAAGATATTCTCTGGGCTAGCCAGTTGCCCCTGCAGGAAGATGCCATTCAGGTGCTGGAAGCTCGGCAACAGGAAACACCGCATGAGGAGAAATAGCGATAAAAGGCGTCGAGCCTGAAGATGGCTCGACGCCCTTAGAATGGCAATGACGCTCTGCATTACCGCTATGGTGGGCGGGGCGGTTTACACCCCCACCGGCCCACCATCACGCTTCTGAATCACTACTGTGGCGGCACGCGGGCGCACTTGCCCACTCGCCGCCGCAGTGGCGTCTTGCACCAGGGCACTGGCATCCGCGGGCCAATTGCCGGGGTGCTGGATGTTGATAAACAGTGCGGTTTTATCCGGCGTGGCAAAGATGCCGGTAACTTCGCAGCCGTTCGGCCCCACCGCAAAGCGTTTGAGCTGTTGCTGGTTGCTGCTGTTGATCACCGGCCCCGTACCGCGAATATCCTCTAACCCTTGGGGCACCACGGCCAATAGCTGGTCGTTGGTGTGCTCGGTAACGCCTTCATAGCCGTTGTCGGTTTGAATCCAGAGAATGCCTTGGCCGTCTTCACGCTCATCGAACCACAGGCCATCGGGGCTGGCGAATTGGTTCATCTCGTTTAGCCCGGAGTGGTTATCCGCGTCGTCGGCCGCTGCGCCAAACACAAACACTTCCCAGGTGAAGGCGTTGGGCAAGCGGCTCTCCCGCCAACGAATCACATGCCCGGCCTCGTTATTGGCGCGGGGATTGGAGGCGTTCGCAGGGGCGGTAGCGAAGCCAACGCCCGGCTGGGTAAGCTCGCTGCCGTCGTTGGTGAAGGTGGCATCGGAGCCCTCTTCACTGCGCTGGGTGTTGTTCGTCAGCGTTAGATACACCTCACCCGAGGCCGGGTCTACCGTGGCCCACTCGGGGCGGTCCATTGGCGTGGCGCCCAGCAGGTCGGCGGCATCGCAGGTGTTGATGATGATGCCTGCCAAGTCGTTCTCGGCTAGGCCAAGTGCGGCGGCCAGCGTGCGACCATCCTGGGTCTTGGCCCTCGGTGTGAGCGGCAGCCACTCGCCGCTGCCATCGGCATGGAAGCGCGCCACGTAGAGCGTACCGTTATCCATGTATTTATTGCCGATGGCGAGGCGGTCGTACTCGGCGCCGGGGCGGTTGGCATCAGCGGGGTCCCAGGCGGCATCAGAGACGTACTTGTAGACATACTCGTTACGAGCATCGTGACCTGAATAGTAAACGATGGGCTTGCCCGCTTCTAATTTGCCCAGCCAGCACCCTTCATGACGAAAACGCCCCAGTGCCGTACGCTTCACCGCACGAGCACCGCTGTAAGGGTCGACTTCAACTTGGTAGCCGAAGGTGCGCGCTTCGTTGCGGTAGTCCTCTTCGGCACGCTCACCGCGTGGGGTGATGTCAAAGCGCGCAAACTCGCCGTTCTGCTCACTAGCATCCCCCGCTGAGGTGTCCCAGCCGTAGCGGCTTTTATCCGTGGGAATACCGATGCGCGCATCATCCTGGAAGCGCTCGCCACGGTTGACGAAGATATCGGGCCAGTTCTCTTCACAGGCGATGTAAGTGCCCCAGGGCGTTACGCCGTTACCGCAGTTGTTGTTGGTACCACGGGTTTGTGTGCCGTCAGGGGAGAACTGGGTTTTTACGTAGTCGCTACCCGCCACGGGGCCGGCAAAATCCATCACCGTGGCGCTGGTGAAGCGGCGGTTATAGGGCGAGTTGGCAACATGAGACCACTGGCCGCTGGCGTCTTTCTCTACTTCGACAATCGTCACACCATGGGCATTGATTTCAGTGCGCGATTCGTCCGCTGGGCGCGCGCCCGCCTCGGCATTGGTCGGCCCACCTTGGGGCGCCCACAGCGCATCCTGATCGATGTATTCGTTATTTAGCGCCAGCACAAAACGGCGCGAGGCGTTATCCGCATCCAGGGCAAAACCGGCCATGCCGTCGTGATGCATGCCCACGCTCATCGCTTGGCGCTCGGGCGTCATGGGCTGGTCGGCTTGCCACTCCTGGCCTGCCTGCAGCGGCGTGCCCCAGGGCACCAACACTTGAGCCACGTATCCTTCCGGCACAACGATGGCATCGGTACGAGAACCACGCACCGCTTCAAACGCGAGGGTTAGCGGCGTTTTCGCCTGCTCGCCTGCGAGTGCTTGAGCCGCACCGCCAAACCCCAGCATGGATGCCGCCGCCAACCCCAGGCCGCCTCGCATTACGTCGCGCCGGGAGACGTGCTGAGCCAGCACCTCTGCAAACGGCTGGTTGTGACTTTGGTTAAACAGGCGGTGATCTTCGATTTCCTTGCTCATGGTGCCCCCTCGTAGTCATGGACATGGTCATAACGGTTTTTTGAAGAGGCTAGTAGCGCAAAATGAAATATGTATGACGGGTAAGCGACTTTTTAATGACGGTTCGATGGCAGGCGCTATATGAATAATGCTGCGGATAAGCTCATCAGCCACCATGCGTCACTACGCTCTCCTGATTATGTCGGTCAATAAGCCTGCATGGCTTTCAACCCAGGCTATCGATAAGATTCATAGTGAGCCATCAAGCGCTTTCAAGTAGTTGTGTTAAAAATTAATTCCCCAAAGGATGGACTCTATGCGCGATGAAGAGAAATACACCAACACCGAGGAGCAGCTGCTCTATCTTCAAAAGTTGCTAGACGAAGAAGATACCGCTGCCTTAAACGAGCTGTTTAATGAGCTCGATATTTTAGCGATTGCGCGCACTCTTGAGTCTTTTCCCGCCAAAACCCGTGATTTGCTGTGGGAGTACATTCCAGAAACGATGCTCGGTGAGGTGCTGGCCGAAGTCGATGAAGACATCCGTGCCGACTACATCGAAGACCTGACCGCCAGCGACGTTGAGCAAATTGTTAAGGGCCTGGATGCCCAGGAAGTCGCCGAGGTTCTTGATGTTGCTGACGAAGAGATCAAAACCACCGTCTACGCCAGCCTAGACCAGGAGATCCGCGCCCAGGTCGAGAACCTTCATGCCTATGAAGAGGACATGGTTGGCCGCTACATGGACCCGGAAACGGTCAATGTTAAACAGGGTGTGTCGTTGGAAGCGGTACAGCGCTATATCCGTATTCATCACTTGCTGGATGATGATTCTCAGCAAGTGATGATCACCGATAAGGAGAAGCGCCTGCTGGGCACCCTGACGCTGATTGATTTGGTCAAACAGCCCCAGGAGAGCACCGTGGACGAGTTCATGGACGATGCTCCCTACACGCTCAACGACCAGATGAAAGTCAGCGAAGCCGCCGCCCTGCTGCGCTCCAAGGAGCTGCCCTTTGTACCGGTATGTGACAGCGACGGGCTACTGGTAGGCCAGTTAAACGCCGCCGACGTACTGGAAATAACTCAAGACGACGCAGACATGACGCTGAAACACATGTCGGGCGTGAGCGACGAAGAGGAAGTGTTCACCCCGATTCTGCGCAGTGCCAAGAGCCGCGGCATTTGGCTCGGTATCAATCTATTAACCGCCTTTCTAGCCGCCTTTGTGATCGGTCAGTTTGAAGCGGTGCTGGATCAAATTGTAGCGCTCGCTATCCTCATGCCTGTGGTCGCCAGCATGGGCGGGATTGCAGGCAGCCAGACGCTAACGGTGGTCATTCGCGGCTTGGCGCTGGGGCAGATTGCCGGTAACAACAAGCAGTGGCTCTACAACAAAGAGCTGTGGGTGGGCATGCTCAATGGCTTGGTATGGGCGCTGGTGGTGGGCGGTATTTCCTACCTGTGGTTTAGCGACCCGCTGATCACCCTCGTCATCACTTTAGCGATTTTTATCAACATGAGCCTCGCCAATGTGTCTGGTGTACTGATCCCCCTGGTACTCAAAAGGCTGCAAATTGACCCTGCTCTATCCGGCGCGGTGATCCTGACCACCGTTACGGATGTCGTTGGCTTTCTATCGTTCTTGGGGCTGGCGACGCTGATTATTTTGTAATCAACGTGATGGCAAGGCGCGGCTGCCTTTCTATTCGCCCGCTAACTTTTATCTAATGCTATGCTGTTGTGCCCCGCCTCTGCGGGGCTTTTTTATGTCGGTCGCTTTTGAACACTTTGAGAGGCTCCCATGCTCCCCGATTACTCCCTTATCGCCTGGCTGTTGATTATCTTTTCTGTCTACCTCACCGGCGTCTCTAAAGGGGGCTTTGCGGGTGGCTTTGGCACGCTCTCAGTGCCGCTGATGGCGCTGGCGATTAGCCCGACCCAGGCAGCCGGGCTGCTGCTGCCGCTATTGCTGGTGATGGATGTGTTTGCGGTCAAGGCGTGGTGGGGCAAGCATGACCGCGCTGAAGTGTGGCGCTTTGTGCCGGGGCTTTTCATTGGCGTGACAGTAGGCACCCTGCTGTTTGGCAGCCTAAGCGAGCAGGGCGTGCGGCTGGCTTTGGGAATTCTATCCGTCGTTTTCGCCGCCTATATGCTACTAAAACCTGTGGCTAAAAAACCGATTTCCAGCCGATGGGCACTGCCTGCGGCCAGCGTGTGCGGCTTTACCAGCTTCATTGCCCACGCGGGCGCGCCGCCGATGAACATGTACCTGATGCCGCGCAAGCTCACTAAAGAAACGTTCATTGCCACCTGTACGGTGACCTACGCGGTGGTAAACACTATCAAACTAGGCCCGTATATGTGGCTAGGCGAAGTCAACATGACCAGCGCCTGGGCCTCGCTGCTGCTTGTGCCCGTTGCTTGGATCGGTGTACGTAACGGCCTCTGGCTACAGAGTCGCGTCAATGAAAAGCTGTTTTACCGCTTAGTCATTCTGGCCATGTTCTTAGTGGGGATTAACTTGGTGTGGCAGGCCGTGAGTTAGCCCTCTATTACTGACGTTTTCCACAAGTAGGCGCCCTCCTCCTCTTATCTACGCCCCTTAACAGTCTCGCAAGGAGGGTTTGAGTCACCCTGCATACCGTCATGTTATGAGCAACAATGACAACAAAGGTGATCTCATGTTTGCGAAATACTCCGTTGCCCTGGCTGCCAGCGCGACACTGAGCATAGGGCTTTCCGCGCAACCTGCTAGCGCTGACACGTTCGTGCACTTATTTGAGTGGCAGTGGGAAGATGTTGCCCAGGAGTGCGAAAATTGGCTAGGCCCAAAAGGATTTAAAGCCGTACAGGTCTCGCCCCCACAAGAGCACATTCAAGGGGATGCTTGGTGGACTCGCTACCAACCGGTCAGCTATCAACTTGAAAGCCGCAGCGGCTCCAGCGAAGCATTTGCTGATATGGTGCAGCGCTGTAACGCAGCGGGGGTCGATGTTTATGCGGATGCGGTGATTAACCATGTTGCCCACGGCAAGGGCCAGGGCCAGGGCATTGCAGGCTCCTCTTATGACAATGAAGCACTGAGCTATCCCCATTATCAACGCGACGACTTCCACGAACCCTGCGGCATCGAACAGAGCGACTATACGCAAAATGCCGAAAGCGTTCGACAATGTCAGTTAGTTGGCTTGCCCGACCTTAATACTGGCGACCCCACCGTACAGAGTCGTATTGCAGGCTACTTGAACACGTTGGCGACACTTGGCGTAAAGGGTATTCGTGTCGATGCGGCCAAACATATGGCACCCAGCGATATTGCGGAAATTCTGGCGCAGGTAGACGCTCCGCTTTATGCCTTTCAGGAAGTGATTGACCTAGGGGGCGAAGCGATCAGTGCCACGGAGTATCAAGGCACGGCGGATATCACTGAGTTTCGCTACGGCGCGTCTCTTGGTGATATTTTCAACAATCAAGCCCTTGTCAACCTTCAGCAGTTTGGCGAATCGCCTGCCCTGCTGCCGAGCGATCAAGCCGTCGTATTTACCGACAACCATGATAATCAGCGTGGCCACGGGGCGGGCGGCAGCAATATTTTGACGCATCGAGATGACGCGCTTTATCGCTTAGCCAACGCGTTCATGCTGGCATGGCCGTATGGATACCCGAAAGTCATGTCGAGCTACGCCTTTTCCGACAGCGACCAGGGCCCGCCACAAGTCGCCGTCTACCAGCAGGGCGAGGCCCAATGTGGGGAAGCCTGGGTATGCGAACACCGCTGGCCCGAGATTGCCAATATGGTGGCGTTTCGCCAACAGGCCGACGGCGCAGAGGTCACCCACTGGTGGGATAATGGCCATCATCAAATCGCCTTCAGCCGCGAAGCCCAGGGCTTTATTGCGATTAACCGGGAGCAGCAAGCGCTCACCCACACTTTTCAAACCGATATGGCAGATGGCCGCTATCAAAACGTGACGGCTGAGGGACAGTGTATCGTGGTAGAGGATGGTCAACTGACGTTGAGCGTTCCCGCCATGTCTGCGGCAGCCCTGCACGTCGGCGCTCCCTGTCCAGCCTCATAGCCTGGTCGTCTAACGGGCTCTGCCAGCAGAGCCCTTCAAAGAGACGTTATGGCGCGACTGGCAACTCTCGCCATGCGCTTAAATTGCCTTAGCAACTTGGGCAAGTGCGGATGCCCGCCAGTCTAAGCGCCGCCACCCTTCTACGCTAGCTACCTCGGCCAATATCGGGTCGGGGTTGACCGCTACGGCGCAATCCACGTACTGCAGCAGCGGCAGGTCATTGCGGGAGTCGGAGTAGAAGGTGGTATGACTTGGCGTGATGGCGTGTTCTGCTAGCCACTGCTGAAAGCGGATCACCTTGCCGCCTCGGTACGAGAGCACGCCTTGGCTACACCCAGTGTACACACGCCCCTCCTCCGAAGTGGCGACTTCCAGCTCCACCGCGAGCACGTGCTCGATGCCCAATGCCGCCGCAATGGGGGCCACCAAATGGTGGGATGAGGCAGAGATCAGCACCAGGGTATCGCCCGCGTTGCGATGGCTTTCCAGACAGCGCCACGCCTGATCGAAAATGCGCGGCTGCAAATGGGTGTCGACGAAGCGCTCCACCTCTTTTTCGACGTCGACCACTCGCCGCCCTTTCAAGGGAGCCAATGTCATGGCGAGGTACTCTTCCAGCTTAAGCTTGCCCGCATGGTAGGCCTGCTGCATCTGCTCTGCACGCGCCATGAAGCGCTCCGCGTCGCTGATCCACCCTTGCTCAATCATCCATAAATTCCAGCGGTCGCTGCAGTCTCCATCCAGGAGGGTGTCATCAAGGTCAAACAGGGCCAGGCGCATGGGAAACTCCTATCGTCGCGGTTTGGCGCGCGTAGGGTATGCCAACGGTGATGACATTAAGATGACGTCTAGTCGTTTAGCCAAGTACGGGTGAACTCATCGGCGGGTAGCGGTCTTCCAAACCAGTAGCCTTGGGCCTGGTTGCACCCCATGTCTGCCAGCAGTGCCGCTTGGGCGGCACTTTCGACGCCTTCGGCAAGGGTTTTCATTTCTAATGTGTTTGCCATGGCGATAATCGTTTGCACAATCGCCCGATCGTGATGGTTATCAAGCATATCGCGCACGAAGGAGATATCGATTTTCAGCGCATCAGCGGCAAAGCGGCGCAAATAGGAGAGCGAGGAGTAGCCAGTGCCAAAATCATCAATAAACAGCGCATACCCGGCTTGGCGCATGGCCTGGGTAATAATGACCGCTTGGTCCGGGTCGCGCATAAAGTCGCTCTCTGTTAGCTCCAGAGCAATCGCGCTGGGCGAGATATTGGAGGTCAGCGTAGCAATATGCGTGGTGAGCCGGGGGTCAGCAAACTGCTGAGCGGAGATATTAATTGATAAGCGTCCCGGCAGCGGCGTACCCGCCGCCTGCCAAACACTGAGCTGTCGGGCGGCTTCTTCAAGCACCCAGTCGCCCAACAAGCGGATCAGCCCACGCTCTTCGGCCAGAGGAATAAACTCACTGGGGCTGACCCATCCCCACTCCGGGTCGTGCCAGCGGCATAGCGCCTCTGCCCCGGTCAGCGTTTGGGTGTTTAAGTCCACCTGTGGCTGGAAGTAAAGCTGCAAGCGGCGCTCTAAAATCGCTGAATGTAGCCGCTCAGTCATCCATTGGCGGCGCTCTAGCGTATGGCGCATGGTTTGCGTATAGGGAGAGATATTAGATTCAAGCTTTTTCGCATGATGAAGCGCAATGCTGGCAGCATTGAACAGCTCACTTGGGCTAGCGACATCGCCCGGATAACGCGCGAACCCAATACTAACATCCAGATTAAATATGCGGTGATCAAGCCTGGTAGGCCGTTTAACCAGCGTACTTAACTGCCTAACCACTTCATCAAGGCTAGCACGCTCAATGCTCGGCAATAGCAATGCAAATTCATCACCCGAGAGGCGCGCGCAGTGCACGTCAGGCAGGCCGAGGTGCTGTAGTCGTCTTGCCACTGTGGCAAGCAACTGGTCGCCCACTTGATGACCATGAAGATCGTTGATCTCTTTAAAACGACGCAGATCCAACAACAGTAACGATAATGGAGAGCGCTGCTGCCCCGATAGCTGACCCATAGTAGACAGCATTTCCATAAACCGTGCGCGGTTGGGTAGCCCAGTCGTGCTATCGGTGTAAGCCAATTGATGTATATGGCGATGATCACGGCGACGCTCTAACTCAGCGGCAGCGCCAGTAGAGAGAATCCGTAATACCGAGGTGGCGAAGGCGTTGGTGTTCAGCGGTGCTTTATAGAACACCATCATCACCCCAATGGCCTCACCTTTAGCATTATCCAGACGTCTACCGATCCATGCCTGGGCGCTGAGCGTCGCTCCCGGCAACGTAAATCGCTGCCCATGATGCACGACGCTCTCCTGCTCTAGCACAACCCCCTCCACCGGGGTGTCACGGAGTAGGAACGTGTAGTTCTTACGTATCTGACCATCCACCACTAGACTAACAGTATGACCTGTAGTGGCAGGCAGCAGGTTGTTAGGGTGAAAGCCATCTCCCTGTAATGGCGGCACCGGCTGATCCAGTAGCGCAATAAAGCCCGCATCGGCCTCCAGCAGCGTTGTTAATGTGGCGATCAGCTGCTGAAAATAGTCATCACCTACCCGAGAGGTGACCGTCGAGGCCACCTGCATCACAGCGCGTTGTACGCGCTGAGACTCCTGCTGGTCAGTCACGTCAGTAATAAAGCCTTCCAGGCAGAGCACCTCCCCTGACTCCTTAAAAACGGCTTGCCCTTGCTCCCACATCCAGCGTTCGCTGCCATCTCGGTGGCGAATCCGATAAATCACACGGTAGGGGCGTCGCTGGCAAATGGCCTCTTGTATGTCCAGAAATATCCGTTCCTGATCATCTTTATGGACTAAGCTGGCAAAGCTGGTCACACGGTTCGCTTCCAGCTCATCAGGCCGGTAGCCAGTAAGCGCCTCGGCCCCTTTGCTGACCAGTTGCATGGTCCAGTCTTGATTATTCAGGCAGCGGTAAGCCATACCCGGCAGGTGATTGAGCAAGGTGTTCAGCCGGCGCTCGCTCTCTTTGGCAGCGGCCTCGCTTTTGCGTAGCGCATTTTCCGCTTGGCGACGCCCTAATTCAGCGCCAGCTTGGGCGGCCGCAATACGCAGAATTTCATTTTCCAATCCATCAAACTGTATTGGCTGATTGTGGAGCACTGCCAGCAGACCAATGGCGGTGCCATCTGGGGCGAATAGCGGCAACCCCATATAGCTATCGGCACCGAGCTGGCTTAGGAGATCGTCTTCTGGAAAGCGGGATTGCACATCGCAGGCGTACAGACAGGGCTCATGGCCCACCACGGTTTCGCAGGGCGTGCCCGCCAGGGGATAGGAGAGATTGGCTTGCAAGCCACCATTTGACCAAACAGCCAAGGTTTCAGCTATATTATCGTGAGTGACCACCGCCACCAGTGCGTGATCCACAGTTAATAGTCGAGCAAGCTGTTCAACCAGCGTAGCAAAGAAGTTGGGATGGCCACTGCGCCCAAAACCTTCCGCTAGCTGACGAAAAATCTCTGCTGCTTCTTTCCTTGTGTGCATCGTCGCACTCGCTTATGTCGTTGTAGAGCAGCTAAGCTTTGCCACTGTTTTAACAAAGCACAGCGACGTTTGCACCATAAACAGCTACCTTACTGATTGACAGTGCTATCCATAGCAATATCGTTAGAATCCACAATATTCCACAATATGCTAGAAGCATCTATTCAGATCAGATGGCACTCACCACCGGCTTCGCTGAACGGCATACAAGGAGATAATATGACGGTTAACACCGCCGCCAGCGAAACGCGTTACACCACTCTCGCTGACCAGCTTCCTAGTTTTATTAGTAGTACATTGCTGCAATGCAAGCGCTTGCCCTCTCTACCAGCGGCAGCCCTGCGAGTGCTGAATGTCGCTCGCACTGCCGACGCTACGTGCAGCGACTATGCCAAAGCGATAGAGCATGACCCTGCCCTCACTGCACGGGTAATGAGCGTGGCCAATAGCGTACATTACCTGCGTACGGCACAGCCCTCGCATACCTGTTTCGATGCCACCCAGCGTTTAGGCTTGGATGTTACTCTCGCCACCGTGTTGAGTTTTTGCCTGTTTGAAGACGACCATGACGCACACAGCCGAGCACGCTTCTGGCAGCGTGCCATCACAGCAGCGGCCGCCGCGAGCTACCTAGCAAAACAGCTCTGCCCTCACCAATCAGGCAGCATTTTTACCACAGCGTTGCTACAAGATATTGGCATCCTGGCACTACAGAAGGC
>NZ_JAMZBE010000052.1:0-23223 GCF_024158645.1 Halomonas sp. 707B3 | reverse complement strand
GCCAATAATACCGCCAATGACAATCACCGGTAACACCAGGGCCAGCCAGGCGTCTTTAAAGGCTTTCCACAGCACGTCCCAGCGGAACTGGCGCACGCCGCCGCCCTGCTTATTGGCCAGAATATAGGTGGTGACCATCAGGGCAGCGCCAATCAGTAGCCCAGGCACAATGCCGGAAATGAACAGGCGGCTGATGGAGGTTTCGGTGACGATGCCGTAAAGAATTAGCGGAATAGAAGGCGGAATAATGATCCCGATCACCGATGAGACGGTGTTAATCGCCGTGGCGTTGGCCGCGGTATAGCCCTGCTGCTTCATCGAGGGAATCATCATGGAGCCAGTGGCCGCCGTATCGGCCACCGCCGAGCCACTAATGCCGCCAAAGAACATGGAGCCAGTAATCGCTACCTGGCCAAGGCCGCCACGCATAAAACCGACCAGCGCACCGGCAAGCTCCATCAAACGGCGTGCAATACCGCCGTTACTCATTACTTCACCGACCAGAATAAAGAACGGAATGGCCAGCAGCGGAAAACTGTTCACCCCACGGATGGACTGCTCGATCATAATAGAGAGCGGAATATCAGAGAGTACCGCCATGACCAGCGCAGCCACTCCCAAACCAAACGCGATGGGCAAGCCGATCACAATCGATACTAATAAAATAGCTAGGAAAATCCACAGCATGGTGATCACTCCCCTTGCGATTCAGCCGACTGGCCGTGTGGTTGAACAATAACGCGCACGCTCATCCATACCCGCCACAGCGATACCGCAGCGATAAAGATAACGCACAGAACGAGGGAAAGACTGACCAGACTGAGGGGCACGCCCATAATGGCGGAGCGTCCGCTTGAGCGGGCCAATACCTGATAGCCGCCAAACACCATGACCAGCATTAGGCCAGCAATAATCAAATGCTGCAGGCAGTAGAGCATATGCGCAAAGCGCAGTGGCAAACGCCGCACCAAGGCATCCACGGCAATGTGCTCGTAGCGGGCAAACGCAGCGGCCGCGCCAATAAACACCAGCCAAATAAACAGCATGCGCGCCAGCTCATCGACCCAAGGCAGCGAGTGGTTAAACAGCGAACGGCCCACCACATTGCTGGACACCGCCACAATCAGCGCCACTAAAATGGCGCCGATCAAATACTCCATGCCAAGCGTTAACCAGCGAAACAGCGCGGGGCCTTGACGCGTTTCAGTATCAATTTCCAGCAGCTTGCGATTGGGGTCGTCTAAATAGACCGACGGATCTTCAATCGTAGGCGCTCTCAAAGAGGATTCAGCGTTGGGAGGTGTTGAGGAGGGTGTCATAAGAACTCCAGGGGGCACTGACAAGTCGGGCAGGCACAATGGCCTGCCCGATGGCGCGCTAAACGGTGCGTATTAGTTGCTGCTTTCTTCAACAATCTGCTGAATTTCAGCGATCAGATCTTCGCCAATGCGCGGCGCCCACTCTTCGTAAACAGGCTGCACGGCGTCTTGGAACGCGGCAAGCTGCTCATCGCTCAAGCGAGTGATCTGCATACCGCGCTCTTCTAACTGCTCACGAGACCAGTCGTCGTACTCAGCGGAGAGCTGAATTTCGTACTCTGCAGATTGACGTGCGGCTTCCAGTACCAGCTCTTGATACTCCGGTGCCATACGCTCCCAGGTACGCTCGGAAAGCATCATGATGAACGGCGTGTAAACGTGGCGGGTTTCGGTGCCGTAGTCCTGCACTTCGTTGAAGTTAGAGGTCAGGATGGTGCTCCAGGGGTTTTCCTGGCCATCCACGACGCCCTGCTCCAGGGCAGAGAACAGCTCGCCAAACGCCATCGGCGTGGGGTTAGCACCCAGTGCTTCCCAAATGGCCAGGTGAACCGGGTTCTGCATAGTACGTACGCTCAGACCGCGCACATCCAGGCCCGCGACGTCTTCCGGCGACGCAACGGGGCGCGCGCTGTTAGACAGCTGACGGTAGCCGTTCTCGGAGAAGGCCAACGCTTTTAGCCCAGTACCTTCAAAACCATCCAGCATTTCTTGAGCAACGTCGCTCTGCATCACTGCCATCGCGGCTTCGCGGCTGGGCAGCAAGAAAGGCAGGTCAAACGCGGACAGCGCCTCAACATAGCCGGTAGTGGCAGAACTGGAGGGATAGGTCATATCCAGTGTGCCGGTCTGCAGCATTTCCATCATCTGAACGTCGTCACCCAACTGGCTGTTGGGGAACACGTTGACCGTAATGCGGCCTTCGGTGCGCTGCTCAAGAATCTCGCCAAAGTACTGGCTGGAGAGAAACTGTGGCGAAGTTTCGGAAAGGCCAATGCCCATCCGCAGAGTGTGGCTACCGTGGTCGGCCACGATATCCCCTTCAATGGCGGGCGGGTCGGAAAGCTCGGGGCTTTGGGCATGCGCCATGCCGAAAGTGAGCGTGGTTGCACCAACCAGAGTAAGCGTGTTGCGCCAAATCGCTGTCATGACGTTATCTCCAAACATTCGTTGTTGTTGATTGCTAGGTGGTTAATTGCTTGAGCTGCTGCCGGTTGCAGGTAGTAATGCTTTCCCTGCGGTTGAAAGTTATCGATACAGTGTGGCTGTCTTTTCTAACTCACCGCCTTGTTACCGGTAACATTCATTAAGCGAAGGCTAGCGACCGCCTAGCGTGGTGTCAAAACAAAACTACCAACTTACGACCAACGTCTAGGGATAGCCACTCAAGGCGTGGCGCGCTACATTACCTGCTATGCATCCCGTCCTGGAGTCCACATGCCTGCGTTAGACCCTTGTAGCGAATTGGAGCTAGACCATCAGCTCTGCTTCGCCCTCTATTCAACATCGTTGATGATGACAAAAATCTATAAACCGCTTTTGAAAGAGTTAGGGCTTACCTACCCGCAGTACCTGGCGATGCTAGTGCTTTGGCAAGAAGATGGCATTACGGTTGGCACTATGAGTAAGCGATTACTGACTGATCCTGGCTCACTCACACCGCTTTTAAAACGCCTTGAAGCCGATCAGCTACTGCGTCGCCAGCGCAGCTTTCAGGATGAACGCGTGGTTGAGCTCTTCCTTACCGACAAAGGGCGCTCTTTAAGAGAGCAGGCGCGTCATATTCCAAGCTGCGTGGTCAACGCCAGTGAGAAATCTGTAGAAGCGTTAACTCAATTAAAAGAAGACCTTGTACAACTGCGTGATAGTCTGCAAAAAGCTAAGTAATCTATGAGTAATTGTTTGGGAGTGTTTTCCCCACTTATTTTAATTGCGCGCAAAATAAAGCCGCACTAAATTGATGGCGCATGCACTGCTTGCTGCACACAACAAACCGCTACAGGAGATAATCAATGTCTATTGAAACGATTGCTTACCGTGCCCACGCCCACGCCACTGGCGGCCGTGAAGGCCACGCTAAATCCTCAGATGGCGCACTGGATGTCAAACTGAGCACGCCAAAAGAACTCGGTGGCGCAGGCGGCGATGGCACCAACCCAGAGCAGCTGTTTGCTGCGGGCTACTCTGCCTGCTTCCTAGGCGCGCTGAAGCACGTGGCTAGTCAAGAGAAAGTCAAACTTCCCGCTGATACCCAAATCGATGGCAGTGTAGGTATTGGTGCTATTCCCACCGGTTTTGGCATTGAAGTAGAGCTAAAAATCAGCCTGCCAGGCCTGGAGAAAAACGTGGCTCAAGCGTTGGTGGATAAAGCGCATATCGTTTGCCCATACTCCAACGCTACCCGTGACAACATTGATGTCACACTAACACTGGTTTAATACACACAGCCCCCGCCACCGCTTTGCCAACTTGCAAGGTGGTGGTGAGTTTATCGCCACATAGCAGCCCCCTTCTCTTAGTTGCCCATCTCTGCTTTTTATTTAACGGGCTAACGAACTACCCTTGTACCTACGTTTTACGACCCCATAAAGATTAGATAACTCAATCAGCGAGGTTACAATGAGCGATACGACCTACACGCCACCACGCGTATGGAAGTGGGAGCCGGGTAACGGCGGCAAGTTTGCCAATATCAACCGCCCTGTCGCAGGTGCGACCCATGAAAAAGCGCTGCCGGTGGGCAAACATCCCTTACAGCTTTACTCCTTAGCCACGCCCAACGGCGTGAAAGTGACGGTGATGCTGGAAGAGCTGCTGGAAAAAGGCATTGAAGCAGCCGAGTACGATGCGCACCTGATTCAAATCGGCGAGGGCGATCAGTTTGGCAGCGGTTTCGTTGAGGCTAACCCTAACTCTAAGATCCCGGCGCTGATGGATCACAGCGTGAACCCGCCCCAGCGGGTGTTTGAGTCAGGGGCTATCTTGCTCTATCTCGCCGAGAAGTTCGGTGAATTTCTGCCTACAGACCCAGCCAAGCGCACCGAGTGCCTCTCTTGGCTGTTCTGGCAAATGGGCAGCGCTCCCATGCTGGGCGGCGGTTTTGGCCACTTCTACGCCTACGCGCCAGAGAAGTATCAGTACCCGATTGACCGCTACACCATGGAAGTAAAACGCCAGCTAGACGTGCTGGATCGCCACTTGGCCGACAACCGTTTTATGGCGGGCGACGAGTACACCATTGCCGACATGGCGATTCACCCCTGGTACGGGCACTGGTCAAAAACCGCGTGTACGACGCCGCTGAGTTCCTCGAGGCACACACCTATACGAATGTGCTGCGCTGGACCGAAGAGATTGATGCCCGCCCAGCGGTACAGCGTGGCCGCATGGTAAACCGCACCTGGGGCGAACCCAGCGAGCAGCTTCACGAGCGCCACGACGCCAGCGACTTCACCGAGAAAACCGAAGATAAGCGTTAATTCGCGTATTAGGAAAACGTACGATGTTCGATCCGAAATACGCCCAGCTGATATTTTCATGCCTGATGGCACTGTTTATGTCATGCATTATGTCGCTGGTGATTACGCTTTATAACGTGGGTGTCGTCGATGGGATTGTGATGATTTGGCTCAAGGCTTGGCTCTTTGCCTTTGCCGTCGCTCTCCCGGTAATTAACTTGGTCTCACCCATCGTGCGGCGCTTGGTGAGGCTGCGGATCAAAAAGCCTCACTAGCCCAAGATAGTCGCCATATCACAACCCAATCGGGGCCTGCATAGCAGGCCCCGTTGTTATGGCATGACTCTTGGCATCGCCGTCAGCGCTTAAAACTGATAGCGCACGTTGGCCGTAACGCTGCGACGGTCGCCGTAGCCACAGTCGCCACCGTCATAGCGGCACCAAGAGATGTACTCTTCATCAGTGGCATTTTTCAAGTCTACGGAGAAGTCCCACTCCCCCAGGGTATAACCCACCATCGCATCATACAGCGTGCTGGAAGGCACCACCGGCGCACCGCCAGAGCCAACGTTGTCGCCGACATAACGAACGCCCGCCCCAATACGCCAGTTACTACCAACATATAGGCGGTTCCACCAGGAAGCCTGCTCTTCAGCCACATACGGTAGGCGTATACCTGTACCGTCGTTAGTGGCGTTCAAGTTGGTATACGCGACTTGGGTTTCAAACTGCTGCCAGCGCTTATTTACCTGTAGCTCCCAGCCATCGACCACGGCACCCACTTGCTCGACGCCGCCCGGAGTAACGCCATCGCTAATGCGGTTTTGCTGAGTAATATCAAAGTACGCCGCGCTCACGGCCAGGGATTGATCTGGAGATACGTACTTAAAACCAATCTCCTCCTGGTCGCCGGTCGTAGGCTTCAAGGGGCTTGGATTGGCCGTACCGTCGTTACCCAAGTTCATGGCGAACGCTTCGGAGTAGCTGACATAGGGTGAGAATCCGTTATCAAAGCGGTACATCAGCCCCAGCCGGCCGGTGGTTTCACCTTCATCACTGACCGTATCCGGTCCAGACAGTGCCAGCGTGCGATTCTCTGCCCAGTCACGACGCAGGCCTGCGGACACCACTACTGGCCCTACTTCGATATGGTCCGCCAGATACACGCCGACCTGCTCAATCTCGTTATCCGGGCGATCGTTGGGGTTCAGTGAATCCAACTGCAGGTTGCCATACTGGGGGTTGTAGACGTTGAACTGGCCACCCCCTCCCGTCACATAGCTGTAATTATCCTGAGCCCAGCGGGCGTCCTGACGATCGAAACCCGCCACCAGCGTATGTTGGGTATTGCCAAGCGCAAACTCGCCTTCCAGGCGCGCATCCATATTGAGAATGCGCGTCTGGGCATCGGCCATAAAGATGGTGCGATTAACATTACCTTCAGCATCGGGCACGCTGGGGATATCTACCCAGTGCTCGCGGGTTTCCGTGCTGGAATCGGTATAGCGGGCGGTGGCAGCAAACGCCCAGCTGTCGTTGAGCTGGTGATCAACAAACAGCGTCGTTTCGGTCTTTTCCCGGTCGTAGCGGTCCCAGCCCGGCTCGCCAACAAAGCGCTCCGAGCCAATAAAGCCCAGTGAACCCGACTCTAACGTGCCCGCCTGGGGAAGAAACTGCGCCGATACCTGGCCTTTGTTTTCCTGGCGGTTCAGCAGCAGTGTAATGTTGGTGGCGTCGCTGGGGCGCCACGTAAACGACGGTGCAAACAGGTAGCCGTCATCTTCCACATGATCCACCTGGGTGTCGCTGTCGCGGGTTAACGCCACTAGGCGATAAAGAAATTCTCCCTCTTCATCGGCCGCCCCGGTCACGTCCAACGCCAGCTGCTTGCGGTCGTAGGAGCCGTACTGCGCCCACACCTCACCGCTGCGCTCCTCTTGGGGTAGTTTAGAGACACCGTTGATGATGCCGCCCAAATCCGCTTGGCCATACAGCATGGAAGATGGCCCGCGAAGGACCTCCACGCTCTCCAGCGCGTAGACGTTGGTGCGCACGGTGTTGTAGGAGCCGTACACTTGGCGCAAACCATCCAAATAGCGGCCTGCATCAAGCCCGCGCACTTTAGCGCTGTCGCCACGGGTGTCGAATCCGAAGTTGCCCGCATACACGCCGGGGGTATACAGCAGCGCATCTTGAATGTTTTTGGCACCGCTATCCTGAATAAATTCTTGGTCAATCACTGACATGGAGTAGGGCTGCTCGGCCAGCGGCACATCCAGCTTGCCTACAGATGGCTCACGCTCAGCATCGCTGTATCCGTAAAGACCCGCCGATTCAGCGGTGACTTCAACCGTATCCAGATTGACGCTGCTCTCTTGTGCATAGACTACCGGCACAGCAGCAACGGAGGCTAAGGCAACCGCGATGCTCAGCGTGCGCAGGCGAAAGGTAGGTACAGGTTTCATCGTGAAAGATCCCAGAGCGAATATTAATGTCAATGATAGTAATTTTTATTCGCGAAAATATAGGGATCTCCGCCGAGGTTGTCAATGAAGGCGAAAGGCTACTTGAACCAGACAAACAAATAGGATAAACGAAAACGCTTATCAATTAGCTGTTGCTTGCCGACCATCGACAAGCAACAAGAGATAGCGCTACTGGTGTGGCGAAAAAGGGAGGTTACTGCAGGCGGGAGTTATTCAGGGCGTAGTTCCACACCCGGTAAAAGTAGAAAATATAGCCAAGCCCCAGGGTAAGAAATGAGATCACCATCCACAGAATAATATGGCCAACATTGCTGAAGATATTGATATCGCAAACCATTTTCCGCTCCACACCGGTAGCGTTATCCACCACGCTGGTGCGGTTGATCACGAAGCGAGCGAAGGAGTAAGGAAAGAAAAACAGCGCAATACCCAAGGTAATGATGGTGAGCAACACCCAGATAAGCAGGTGGCCAATAATATCTAGAATCGAGAGGTCAGCTTTAATGTTCACAGGTCGCCCTTACGCGTTAAGAAAGGGGCGCAGATTACCACTGTGCTCGCTGCCCGTGAACGGCCAGCAGGTGGGGCCTGCGCTTTAAGGGCCGCCCACCCCTGCTAAGCTGGATTCACCTTCCCTCTCCCCGCGCTTCACCACGCTCAGCGAACCGTCGGTTTCCAGCACCACCGCCTGGGCAGCCTCTAAACGTAAAAGCCCGCTGCTGCGTACGGCAGAACGCACTTCATCCTGAGTCACCCTCGCTTTCTGCAGCGACGCTTGCAATAACTCACCGTCATACAGCAGCAGTATCGGTTCCCCCGTGACAAGCCGCTTTACCCAGCTGACACGCACGCTCAGCCACGTAATGATGAACTGCAGAGAAATCAACAGCCCTAGTGCCAGCGCACCCTCTGCCAACGCCACCTCTTTCGATAGCAGTACGGTGGCAAGCGTAGAGCCCAAGGCCACGGTGACAATCAGATCAAAAGCGTTCATTTTGGATAGCGTGCGGTTACCAGAGATGCGCAAAAACAAAACCAGCACTGCATAGGCAAGCACCCCCACCACCAGGGTGCGGGCCAAACTTTCCCAGCTGCTAAAAAAGATCATGTCCATATGTGCTCACTCCTGAGTGATGAAAGAGACGTCTCTTCCACTGCTCAGGGTAGCAACCATAGGTTAGGAGTACGATGCCCACCACTGGGCATACGAGCTATTGTGCGGGGCAAGACCACCTTCATCCGGCGCGCCGTCTTGCCACCATACCGGGCCACGCTCACCTAGTGCCTCTTTGGCTTCCTGCACCCCCAGACGCGCTTGGCGAAGCGCCTCTTTATCATCTTGCTGCTGGGCGCTACGCACCGCCCGACGGGCTTTCATCAGCGCTTTAACATGGCAGCGTTTTTCTTCGTCCGTCAGGCGCGGGTCAGTGCAGCGCCATAGCCGATCTTTGGCAACGAAGTAGCGGCCATCCGGTGTATGAGGATACTTATTTGCCATCTCGTTTCACCTTACTCAGCCGCTAGCCGCTGCGTATATTTAATATTGATTAATAACTTAGAAGCGTTTGGTCAACGTCAGTGCGCCAAACTTATCCTGCTCATCCTGACCATCAAATTCCCGGGTACGCTGAACAGCCGCGTAGGTCACCTGCCAATCTTCCCAGGCCAGCGCTAACCCAGCAGAGGCTTCAGCAATCCATTCGTTGCGATCCACCGAGTGGCTATCGCGGAAAGTATTGCCATCCAGCGTCAGATTTTGCGCCATGTAGTACCCTTCCACGTTAGCGAACAGGTACCACTGCCAACCACTAGCGCCGTTAATGTAATGGCGGCTACCCGGGTTAGGCGTCAGCGTGGGAATACCTTGGGCATCATCCCCCCAGCGGACGCTATAACCCGCACTGGCATAAGTATGCAGATTACCCAGTGCGGCACCTACGCTGGGGCCGTGGGAGAACTGTTTACCTGCCAAGGGAGTATCGTGCCACCACTGGCGGCGCATGGTCAGGTTAAGGATAGCTTCATCGCCTAGCTGGTTTCGCCAGCCACGCGGTCGGTCGCTTTCAGTTACACGGTGCACTTCTCGCTGAATGCTGTCCGCCTGCGAGGAAGGGCCTACCAAGCCAACATCTAAATGCAGGTCGGTGGCCTGCTGCCAACGGCCCATCGGCTTATCTTCATAAAGCGACACACCGCCATACACTAAACCCGCATAGGGGCGATCATCTTCAATCAGCTCGCGACGCTCAATCACATTAGGCGTATAAATTTGATGCACTAGGCGGTAGGAGGCGCGATCAGCTTGACTGATGATACTATCCGGCAACGCAGCCGCTAAACGCTGGGTCCAGCTTTGCGGTTCGGGGGTAAACATCCAGTTCAGTTCGAAGCCACTGGTAAAGTGGCCATCATCACTGCTGGCGAGCCCATCGTTTGCATGCTTAATGGAAAGCGAACTATCGTCGGCCGATACGATAGCGGGCAGCAGGCTGAACGGTAATACAAACGGCAGCACGGCTTTGCAAAAGATGGCTTTAGGAGATTCATCTCTGCGATGAGGGGCAGACGGCGTCATGGCTCATTCCTTGAGTTGAGAGCTGGGCAGGTGGCAGCCTATTAGCAGGGGGGCAACAAACATTGCTGATTGTATGTAATCTTGCAAATAGATAGCAAGCTACTTTATGTAATGCACTGCACAACCTGGAAACACATCCCTGTGATGACGAACTGTTGGCCAGTTCGTCATTTAAAAACTAGCACATGAATGCCTATCGCTCCCGCAATAACCACTGCGGAGTGATTTCGTGCTGGCCGTTTTCATCGGTGATAAACAGCGAACCATCGCTAATCATGACCGCCCAGTTAATCGCCCGGGGGAGATCTGCTGCCACGGTGGCCAGCGCCTCTTGGGGTAGCGCTGCCACGTGAACATTTTTCAACGAGGCGACGGCGGGCAGCACTTTGCTTTCCCAAATATCCACGCGGCCATACGCCAGCAGCGAGACCCGCTCAGCGCGGCGCGAACACCAGGTTAAACGCTCAGCATCGGGCAGTCCGACCTCTATCCAATGCAGCACCCGTCCATCCAGGCTTTTTTCCCAAAGCGCAGGCTCGTCCACGTCTGATAGCCCACGCCCAAATGCCAGCGATTCTCTGTACCAGAGGATATAAGCAATTAGCCGCGAGCACAGACGCTCTTCCGTTTCAGAGGGATGGCGGGCCACCGTGAAACGCAACGTTTCATAGACGTTGCGATCCAGGTCAGTCAGGTTAACGTCGACTTTGTAGGGGGTAGCACTTAGCGCCATAACATGAATCTCAACATTCTCTAATGATATGCGCGCCAGTGTAGTGGATTTGCGTGATCATCGCGCAGCCATCCACGCACTACGCACTAGCCTATCGCGCGTTCGTCGCTCAACAGAGTGGCATGCTTCACTGTTTCTGCTTCATGCATCGGCTCACGCCATGTCTCTTGCAGTGCAGCAGCATACCAATCTTGCATGGCGGGCAGGGCTAAAAGGCGTTTTACATAAGCAAGGGAGGTGTCACTCAGCGGCAGGTTGAAGGTTTGTACCCGAAACGCCACGGGGGCGTAAAACGCATCCACCGCCGTAAAACGCTCACCTGCCAGAAACGGGCCGCCAAAACGCGCAAGCCCCTCCTGCCACAGCGCATCTAACCGTGCCAGATTGCTTTTCAGCCCTGGGGAGAGCTCGTCCATCGCCACGCGCACGCCACAGTTCATGGAACACTCATCCCGCAACGCACCAAAGCCGCTATGCATCTCGGCACTGGCGGAACGCGCCCAGGCCCGCGCCGCGCGCTCTTCAGGCCATACGCTCGGATGTTTCTCGGCTACATATTCGATAATTGCCAAGGAATCCCACACGGCTACATCGTGTTCGCTATCGATCAAACACGGCACTAAGCCCGACGGTGAAAAGCGCTTAAACGTGGTGTGACTCTCCCCAACGCCACCCTCAAAAGGCATGAGGTGCTCATTAAAGGGAATCTCCAACGCTTTCAGAAGCACCCAAGGGCGCAGCGACCAGGAAGAGTAGTTCTTGTTAGCGATATACAGAACAAACATGCCATGCTCCTTACGGTGAACATCACAGTGACTGGCCCTACCGTGCTGCCTGCACCAGCGTATTTCCTCCGAGCCCCATTAATACGCCTCCGCCAATCCGTTGAATCAACCGGGAAGAGCCATGAGACGTTTGCAGCCATGCGCGTAGCGGGCTGACCAATAGCACCACCACCACATCCGCTGACGAGAACAGCACGTTGGTGGCAATGCCTAACCAAAGCAGTTGCCACGCGACCGGCATGGCAATATCGGGCTGCACAAATTGCGGCAGAAACGCCACGAAGAAAAGCGCCGTTTTAGGGTTAAGCACTTCCACCAGAAAGCTATCGCGCAGTACCCGCTTGGTAGAGGTTAGAGGGAGTTCGTCGCTGCTCGTACGAATGCCTTGTTGCCATAAGCGTATCCCCATCCAGAGCAAATAGAGTCCGCCGATGATTTTCATCGCCAGATAGGCAGGTGGAATGGCCGCAAACAGCAGTGCTAACCCCAGTGCTGCGGCGATAACATGCACGTAGCAACCAAGATGCACCCCAGCCACCGCCAGCCACCCTGCTCGCCGACCACGCCCCAGCGTTTGTGCGGCGGTGTATAACATCGCAGGCCCGGGTAGGTAGGCAAAACCCAGCGCGGCGAGAAGAAAGGCGGCCCACTGCATCGCGGTCACTCCGGCATAGTAAGAAAGAGTAAGCCTGAGAATAAAATAAGGGATGACGCATGCGCCACCCCTTAAATAAGTAAAACTCGAAAAAAGAGAGCTTAGAAAAAAGAGAGCTTAGAAGTTGGGTTTACGCTTCTCGACAAAAGCGCTCATGCCCTCTTTCTGCTCTTGGCCTGCAAAGCAGAAAGCGAACAGGCTGGTTTCTAGCGCCAGGGCGCTGTCTAGGTCTTGGTCCATGCCGTCGTGAACGGCTTGTTTGGCTCCGCGGACCGACTGCGGCCCGTTACCCTTCAGCTGTTTGGTGAGCTCTTCAACATAGCTCTCCAGTTCCGCCTGGGGCATTACGCGGTTCACCAGGCCAATGCGCAGCGCTTCGTGGGCATCGATTTTGCGCCCGGTAGTGACCAAATCAATCGCCATGGCGGGGCCGACTCGGCGCGGCAGGCGTTGGGTGCCGCCAAAGCCAGGAATGACGCCTAACAGGACTTCCGGCTGGCCGAAGACAGCGTTATCGCTGGCGACGGCCCAGTCGCAGGCCAGCGCCAGTTCGCAGCCGCCGCCAAGGCAAAACCCGTTCACCAGCGCGACCACCGGCACGGGCAGTGTCTCAAGTCGCTTGATGGTACGCAGTGCCTGGCTGGCAAATGCGCGGGCCTCTTCGGGGGTTTTATCACGCATTTCAGTGATGTCTGCCCCGGCCACAAAGGATTTTTCCCCAGCGCCGGTAATCAATACCGCCCGCAGGTTGGGGTGCGCTTCAAGCTCGACTAAATGCGCTTCCAAAGCGCTGAGCACTTCGCTATTCAGCGCGTTCAGGGCTTTGGGGCGATTAATGGTCAGGCGCACTACACCGTCGTTATCAACCTTCTCGATCACTGCGTCGCTCATGATGGCTCCTTGATTGTTATTGCGCTTGTAAGTGATGACCACTCAACCCTAGCGAACGCTTGGTTGGGTGGCAATCACTTCTTTTGTCGCGCTTCAATCCGGTAGTTGGCTACTCGTAGATATAGAACCCACGGCCGCTCTTACGGCCCAGGTAGCCTGCGGCCACCATACGCTTGAGCAGTGGGCAGGGGCGATATTTGGGGTCGCCAAAGCCTTCCTGCAGCACGTCCATAATCGCGAGGCATACATCTAGGCCGATCAAATCCGCCAGCGCCAGCGGCCCCATCGGGTGGGCAGCACCCAGCTTCATGGCCTCATCGATGGCTTCCGGCGTCGCGGTGCCTTCCTGTACGATAAATGCGGCTTCGTTAATCATAGGCACTAGCAAACGATTCACGGCAAAGCCCGGCGCGTCGCCTACCGGCACGGCGGTTTTGCCCAGCGCTTTGGCCAGCGCTTCAATGCGCTCGACGGTGACATCCGAGGTTTGCTCAGCACGGATCACTTCCACCAACTTGAGTACCGGCACTGGGTTGAAGAAGTGCATACCCACTACTCGCTCCGGACGCTCGCATACAGCGGCCAAGCGGGTGAGAGACAACGAGGACGTGTTAGAGGCCAGGATGGCATCGCTGCTCAGATGGCTGAGATCGCGAAACAGTTTCTCTTTCAGTGCAGGCTGCTCGGGGGCGGCTTCGATAATCACGCTGCAGTCGCTGAGCGCATCTAACGCCGTGGTGGTAGAGAGTCGAGCGAGTGCTTCTTGCTTGCCCTCTGCGGTCATCTTCTCTTTGGCAACAAGCTTCTCGAGCCCTTTATCGATGGCTCCTTTGGCGCGGGTGAGCTGCTCGTCGGCGACATCGTACAGCCGAACGTTAAAGCCACTGGCGGCGACCACTTGGGCAATGCCCTGCCCCATGGTGCCTGCGCCTACCACGCCAATCCGTTGTTCGCTCATTGCTGTTCCCCTGACTGGTGCTGTTTGGCTTCTTCGCGCAGCACGAATTTTTGAATTTTGCCCGTCGATGTTTTCGGCAGATCGCTAAAAATCACCGTTTTGGGCACCTTAAAGCTCGCTAAATGTTCACGGCAGTGGGCGATGATATCCGCCTCGGTGACCTCGCCGTAGCCAATTTTTAACTTAACAAACGCACAGGGCGTTTCGCCCCACTTTTCGTCCGGCTTCGCGACGACCGCCGCCTCTTCAACCGCCGGATGGCTGTAAATGGCATCTTCCACTTCGATGGTGGAGATATTTTCACCGCCGGAGATGATGATATCTTTTGAGCGATCTTTAATCTCGATATAGCCATCGGCATGCCATACCGCTAAATCACCGGTGTGGTACCAGCCGCCCTCTAGCGCTTTTTCCGTCGCCTCGGCGTTTTTGAGATACCCCTTCATCACGTTGTTGCCACGCATCAAGATCTCGCCCATGGTTCGGCCATCTTTAGCGACGGGTTCTAACGTCACCGGGTCGGCCACGCAGAGCGCTTCCAGCATGTGGTAGCGCACGCCTTGTCGGGCCTTGATTTTGGCACGGGACTCCAAGGGCAGCTCGTTCCACGCATCGCGCCAAGCGCATACGGTCACCGGGCCGTACACTTCGGTAAGCCCGTATACGTGAGTGACTTCGATACCCAGCTTTTCTACCCCGGCAATCACCGAGGCGGGCGGCGCGGCTCCTGCGGTGGTCACCTTAACCGGATGATCAAACACCCGCTTTTGGTCGGCCGGTAGGTTCACCAACCCATTGAGCACAATCGGCGCGCCGCTGAAGTGGGTGACGCCCTCTTCGGCGATCAGGTCGGTGATGCGTTTGGGATCGACTTTGCGCAGGCACACGCTAACGCCCGCATTGGCGGCAATGGTCCACGGGAAACACCAGCCGTTGCAGTGGAACATCGGCAGCGTCCACAGATACACCGGGTGGTGGGGCATGGCCCACTCGAGGATATTACTCACCGCGTTCAGGTAAGCACCGCGATGGTGATACACCACGCCCTTGGGCTTGCCGGTAGTGCCGGAGGTGTAGTTCAGCGAAATCGCCTGCCATTCGTCGCTGGGCAGCCGGTAGGCGTAATCCGGGTCGCCCTCGGCCAGCAGCGCTTCGTACTCCAGCTCGCCAATGCCTTGGGTCTCACCCAAAAACTCTAGGTCGGCTACGTCAATGATCAGCGGTTTGCTTTCCAACTTGGCAACCGCCGCTTGAATCACCTCGGCAAACTCAGGATCTACCAAAATCACCTTGGCTTCGCCGTGGGCCAACATATAGCTAATGGCGTCGGCATCGAGGCGAATATTGAGCGTATTCAGCACGCAGCCCGCCAGCGGCACGCCGAAGTGGGCCTCGAACATCGCCGGAATATTGGGCAGCATGGCGGCCACCGTTTGCCCGGGCTGAATGCCGCGCCTTTCCAGCGCCGAGGCTAGCTGGCGGCAGCGTGTCCAGGTCTCTGCCCAGGTGCGGCGCGTTGCGCCATGCACTACCGCGGGGTAATCCGGATAAATAGCCGCCGAGCGCTCAATAAACGTGAGCGGTGAGAGCGCCACATGGTTGGCAGCGGTCGGCGGTAAGTCTTGTTCAAAGATGGAGGTCATGATCGGTTCCTGCACTCTCGCTGTTGTTATAGGACGTTTTATTCTTGGACATTCATAACGAATACCGCCGCCCATAAGGCGGCGGTGGCGTTAGTGAGCCGCGCTATCAAACTGGCTAAAACACTGCCAGCCGGCCTCAATCACGGCACGCTGGGCGCGGCCAACCGGCAGCCATTGGTGAATGGCAAACTCGGCGCTGCTCAGTTTGGCTCGGTAAAACGGCTCATCGCTACCGCCTTTTAACGCCTGTTGGGCGTGTAGGGCCGCGATGCCCATTTGCCAAGCGCACAGTACGTGCCCGGCAAGGTTCAACAGCGGCGTGGCGTACGCCTGTACGGCATCGGGGCCGTGTTCAAGGTCGCTGCCCTGCTCCAACACCAAGGTCATGGCAGCGCGTAGGTCGTCAGCGCCCGCCGCGAGCGCACTGCCCATGCTGGCCAGCGACGCTTCACCCCGCAGCGCTTCGGCCGTTTTATGCACGTCATCGATCAGCGCAGAGAGCGCCGCACCGCCGTCTCGCTGCAGTTTTCGGCCAGCCAAGTCCAGCGCTTGAATGCCGTTGGTGCCTTCATAGATAGGCGCGATGCGCGCATCCCGCAATAGTTGGGCCGCTCCGGTCTCTTCCACGTAGCCCATGCCGCCGTGTACCTGCACGCCCATAGAGGCGATATCCACCGCTTGGTCGGTCGAGAAGCTCTTCACAATCGGGATCAATACATCAGCGCAGGCCTGGGCAGCTTGGCGTTCGGCGTCGCTCTCTGCACGGCGAGCAATATCTAACTGCCCGGCACAGTAGAGCGCTAACGCACGCAACGCATCGGTACGGGCACGCATGGAGAGCAGCATCCGGCGCACGTCAAAGTGATCGCTAATGGTGCATTCGCTGCCACCCCGCTGTTTGGGGGAGCGGCCCTGAGTGCGGTCGTGGGCGTAGGCAACCGCATGCTGGCAGGCGCGCTCGGCCACGCCAATCCCTTGTATGCCCACTTTATGGCGCGCCTCGTTCATCATAGTAAACATGTGGTTCAGGCCGCGGCCCTCTTCACCCACGAGGTAGCCTACGGCACCGCCGTTTTCCCCAAAGCTGAGCGTGCAGGTGGGCGAGCCGTGAATGCCGAGCTTGTGCTCGATGGAGGCGCAGGTGACGTCATTTCGCTCGCCCAGCGAGCCGTCGTCGTTCACCAGAAACTTGGGAACCAGGAACAGCGAAATGCCCTTATTGCCTTCCGGGGCATCGGGCTTACGGGCAAGGACGAGGTGAATAATGTTCTCGGCGGCGTCGTGTTCGCCCCAGGTGATGTAGATCTTTTGGCCGCTAATGCGGTAGTGCTCGCCTTCCGGCACGGCTTTGGTACGCACTTGGGAGAGGTCCGACCCTGCTTGAGGTTCGGTGAGGTTCATGGTGCCGGTCCAAGTCCCTTCGACCAGCTTGGGTAGATAGATGGCTTTGAGAGCATCGCTACCGTGGTGGGCCAGCGCTTCGATGGCACCGGCAGTGAGCATTGGGCACAGCCCCAGGGCCATGTTTGCGCCGTGGAGCATCTCCTGTACGGCGCTGGCCACCACTTCGGGTAGGTTCTGCCCGCCCAGCTCTTCAGAAACGCCAATACCGTTCCAACCACCCTCCACATAGGCGTGATAGGCGGCAGCGAAGCCTTCTGGGGTAGTCACGCTGCCATCAGTATGGCGCTTAGCCCCCTGGCGGTCGCCGGTGCTGTTGAGCGGACCCCAGACATCGCCCGCCAGCTTCGCGGCCTCTTCCAGCACAGCTTCGACGAGGTCCGGAGTCGCCTCTTCAAACCCCGGCAACGCCAAGGAGCGGTGCGCTAACATCTCTTCGAGCACAAAGCGCAGATCGCGGACCGGCGCGGCGTAATAATTCATGGCAAAACCTCAGGTAACTGCGGCAAAATAGTAAAAACACTATCGCCGATAGTAGTTTCCCTACTTCTTCCACACCATTAGCCCAAGGTCTCACCTTACCCGATATTGCAGTTCACCTACCGACGCACCTCGGTTTCCACATCGTCGTAGTAGGTAATGTGGCTTTCATCTTCCTGGGGCGGCCCCACCACCGGCTCGGCCACGTCTACCTCGGGCACTACGTCGGAAAGGTCTTCCAGGTGCTCGTGTTCAAGCGCCCCTTGTACCAGCTCCTCGGTCACCACCAGCTCAGCACCTGCGGCGGTCATCGGGGTTGTGGGTGTAAAGGGTGCCACCGGCACCGGTGCCGGACGCACGCTACGCCGCCAGCCGAAGAACAGTACGAAGAACAGGCTTAGCGCACCAAACGCCCAGAACAGGCCCGCATCGCCCATGGCGGTCATCACCGGCGAGATCATCAGCGGGCTGATGGTGGCACCAATCGAGTTAATCAACAGAAGGCCCTGGCTCATCCGCACCAAGGCTCCAGCGGGCGCGCGGTCGGCGGCATGGCTAACGGCCACCGGATAAAGCGCGAACACGCCTCCTCCCAGTAAAAAGAGCAACACGGCGAGCAGCGGCGTGGAGAGCGGCAACCACAGCATGGCCGCTGAAATCACCACGCAGAAGGCACTGATACCAATCAGTACCATCTGGCGGTCATGGCGATCCGACCAGCGGCCAATGGGGTACTGCAGCAGCATCGCGCCAAGGACGAGCACGGCCATCATCTGGCCTACCTCGTTTACGCTCATACCAATGCGCTGTAGATAAAGCGGCAGTAGCGTATAAGCAGCGGCCACCACCATGCCGGAACCTAGACTGCCCATCACGCCGGTGGGCGTCATGGTAATCAAGCGGAGAGGCGGTAGCGGTTCGGCGTGTTCGATCAGCGGCGAGACGCGGGGAATCATCGCCATCGGTAGAACCGAGAGCGATGCCAACAGGCCAATCACCATAAAGGGCGCGGTGTCGCCCATGGCGCTGGTCACGCCGAGCATAAGCTGCCCCAGCACCCCGGCGGCGTAAAGGGAGATCATGTAGAGCGCCAGCAGGCGGCCACGCACTTTCTGGTCGCCCGCCGTGAGTAGCCAGCTCTCAATGACCAGATAAACACCCACCGTGGCCCAGCCGCCAATCAACCGCAGCGCAAACCATGCCCAGGGTTCAAAGAAAAGGCCTTGCAGCAGTACCGTCACTGCGACCAGCGAGGCAAAGCTGCCGTAAGCGCGGATATGGCCGATGCGCAGCAGCAGGCGGTCATTGACCATGGCACCCAGGGCTAGGCCGATGAAATAGGCCGACGAGACAATACCGATCACCGTCGCCGACTCGCCCGCTGCGTCCAAGCGCACGGTAATCAGCGTGGCGAGAAAGCCATTGCCAATCCCAAGAATAAACAGCCCTAGTAGGGGCGCTAGCGCCATGGCCAGCAGTTGCCGCGACATGCGTACCTCACCTTGCTCAATGGATGAATCGTTGCCGTTAACACGCCATCACATCAAACAGGCAAGAAAACGGGCGCGCAATTATTGCTTCCATAGGCGCAAAGTCAATGCTTTTTCGCCCTTATAGCAAGCAGATTAGTGTTTTCTAAAAATTACCACGTCATTACCAGTAAATTCGACTGTTAACCTGTGTGCAGCGGCCCACCAGCGGAAGGTCGCTTCACTAAAAAAGCAGACGTGGGTTGGGTCGTTAATATAGTGCCAGCGGGCGAAGGCTTCTTGGCTAGTGACCCGCTTGGTCATCAGCCCAAGATAGCCTCCGGGTAGCAGTTGCGCGACCCGCTGGTTCAGCACCTCGCCCGGTGCCGCCAAGTGCTCCACTACTTCGGTGGCGGTAATGAAATCATACTGGCGGTTCAGGTGCGCATCATGGGGCGCGTAAAAGATGTCATACACATCTATATCAAAGCCCGCTTCCTCAAACATCACCGAGAGCGTTGGCCCAGGGCCGCAGCCAAAATCCAGCCCTCTTGCGCCAGGAGCTAGCTTTGCTGCCAACGGATTAAATAAACGCCCCAAAAAACGCCGATATCCCGTATCCTGCGGCGAGTTTTGGTGCTGGTCGTACTCGGCTTTTTCAGCGGCAGCGGTTAAATGCTGCTCGCTAGGCACAAACACTAGCGCACACGTGGCACACTGGTAGTAATCACGGCGACGGTCTTGGTGGTACAGCGCAGGCTCCTGCGCGTGGCATAGCGGACAGCGTCGCATCATCGTATTCTCTGGTTTTACGTTTGTATTAAGGAAAGAGGCATGCTCTCAGGTCTGGATCATCTTGTGGTTACCGTGACCGATATGGGTCGCGCAGTGGATTTTTACTCTCGTGTATTAGGCCTGGATGTACGCTATCGGGACGCTCAGCGCGTTGACTTGATGCTGGGCGACACCGCCCTACGCTTGCACCAAACCGACACTGATATCGCGCCGATTTCAGCCACGCCTACGCCTGGCAGTCTGGATTTATGTCTGCGCTGCCAGCTACCGCTGGACGAGTTTAAGCAGCACCTGGATGCGCTCGCCATCGAGGTAGAGCTTGGCCCCGTGGCCCGTCAGGGGGCTAGCGGCCCAATTGAGTCGCTTTACCTGCGCGACCCCGACGGCAACCTGCTGGAAATCTGCCGCCCGGCAGCGCGTTAAGTATTTGACCTAAGCGTGGGCAGCCTGCGGATGATAAGTCGCAGCGCCCACGCTATCATAGCGCGCAGTCAAGGTGTCCGCTGGATGCTCGAATAGAACTGTTGAAAGAAGGAACGCCCATGCGCGATGACGCTCCGCTGGAAGGTGAAGTGGTTGACCGACACCCTACGTCGGAAAAACCCTCAGAGACCTCCCCCGCCCCGGACACCACCATGGCCATGGTGATTTACGCCCTCTATCTGGCCAGTTTTGTGGTGGGCTTTACCTCGTTGATCGGTGTCATCATTGCCTACGTTTACCGTGGCAAGGGTCCGGCATGGTTAGATGAGCACTACCGCTATCAGATTCGTACTTTCTGGATTGGCCTTCTCTACGGCAGTATCGCCACCCTGCTCACGCTCATTCTGGTCGGCTTCCCCATGCTGTTGGCGCTGGTCGTGTGGTTTATCGTGCGCTGCGTAAAGGGCTTTAAAGGGCTGCAGGAGAAGCGCGCGCCCTCCAATGTCGATAGCTGGCTGCTGTAACTCATGACCGAACAGGCAACTCCCTCCACAACGCGCTTTCAAGCCCGTGCCATTGCCACACTGTGGCGCACGCTCTCCCGCTGGCCCATGCGCGGGTTGTGGCGCATCGCGGCCTTGGTAGGCCCCCAGGTTTACCGCTTTAGCAAACGCGAGCGCAAGGTAACCGAGATCAATCTGAAGGTAGTCTACCCCGACGCGCCTGCTAGCCAACGGCAATCCCTGGCCAAACAGAGCCTTCAACACTCCACCGCGACAATGCTGGAACTCGGCCATGCCTGGATGGCCCCGCCCGAAAAGGTAGAAGCCAGCATTCTAGCGGTACATGGCCGCGACAAGCTGGACAGCGCCCGGGCCGAGGGGCGCGGCGTGATCGTGCTTGCGCCTCACTTTGGAAACTGGGAAGTGCTGAACTTTTGGCTCTCCAGCCACTTTCCGTTTACCGCTATGTACGAGCCGCCCAAAATCGCCGAGCTGGAGCCGATTATCCGCCATGGCCGCGAGCGCATGGGGGCAAAGCTCGTGCCCACTAACCCACGGGGCGTGGCGGCGCTGCTCAAAGCGCTGAAGCGTAGCGAGGCCATTGGTATATTGCCGGACCAAGAGCCGGATTGGGGCAGCGGCGTGTTTGCGCCGTTCTATGGCCGCGATGCCTATACCGCCACGCTGTTACCCAAGCTGGTGGCGCGCACCCAAGCGCGGGTAGTCACCGGCGTAGCCCTGCGCATCCCTGGCAAAGGCTTTGAAATCCACTTTCTCGATGCGGACGAGCGGGTATATAGCGCTGATGATGCAGCGTCCGCTACCGGCGTGAATGCCAGCGTAGAGGCCTCCATTGCGCTAGACCCGGCGCAATATCAGTGGGAGTACAAACGTTACCGCAAAGTGGTGGAAGAGCAGCAAGGGCTGCCTGATGCCAACGACTTCCGTCTCTATTAAGCGAGGATGGCCATGACTGAACGATACCTCCCCAAAGAGGATACGCGTCCGCCGCAAATTATTTATGCGCTCTATTTGGCAGGGCTCGTTACGGCCAACGTCACTCTGTTGATTGGTGTGATCATTGCCTATGTTTACCGTAAAGAAGCGGCTCCCTGGTTACAGGCGCATTACCGTTACTTGATCCGCACGTTTTGGATCGGCAGCCTCTACTTTATCGTCACGTTTACCCTGAGCCTGATCTTTATCGGCACGCTGCTCTGGCCGCTGCTAGTGGTATGGCTAGGAGTGCGCTGCATTATCGGCTGGGTGGCGGTACGTAAAGGCCAGCCACCGGCACGGCCGGGTAGCTGGCTCTGGTAAGTACGCTCAATTACTCGTCGCTGTGGCGAGCGTACACGTCATCCAACCGTTCGATGTCATCCTCGCCCAGGTAACTGCCGGACTGCACTTCGATCAGTTCCAGCGGGATTTTACCCGGGTTCTCCAGGCGGTGCAGCGCGCCAATGGGGATGTAAGTGGACTGGTTCTCGCTGACCAAAAACGTGCGTTCATCCACCGTCACCTTAGCCGTGCCGCTGACCACCACCCAGTGCTCGGCGCGGTGGTGGTGGCGCTGCAGCGAAAGCCGCGCCCCAGGGCGCACGGTAATATGCTTCACTTGGTAGCGCTCGCCGCTGTCCATGGCTTGAAAGCTGCCCCAAGGGCGATGGACCTGCGGCGAGGTATGCGGCTCGCTGCGCCCGGCCTGGGTCAGCGCCGCGACGAGCTGCTTAACGCCCTGCGCCTTGTCGCGATGGGCCACCAGTACACTGTCCGACGTTTCCACCACGATCAGGTCTTCCACGCCAAGTGTGGCCACCAAGCGGTGGTTCGCTACTACTAACGAGCGCTGAGTATCGCTCAATATCCCATCCCCGGTGACCACATTGCCCGCTGCATCGGGCATATGGGTCGCCATCAGCGCATCGAAGCTGCCTATATCGCTCCATTGGGCATCCAAAGGCACCACGGCAGCCTGGGAACAATGCTCCATGACCGCGTAATCGATCGATTCGCTGGGGCAGCGCTGGAACGCCTGCTCGTCCAAGCGCAGAAAATCCAAGTCACGGTGGGCGCGGGCTACGGCTTCTTGGCAGGCGGCCAGTATGTCTGGCTGAAGCCGTTCAAGTTCCGCCAAATAGCGGGAGGCACGCAGCAAGAACATACCGCTATTCCAGAGCGTATCTCCCTGCGCCAGCAATGCTTTGGCGCGCTCTAGCGCGGGTTTTTCGATGAACGCCTCCAGATGGTGCCCTGCCCCCAGCGCATTGCCACAGGCAATGTAGCCGTAGCCGGTTTCTGGGTGCGTCGGCACCACGCCAAAGGTGACCAAATAGCCCTGCTCCGCGAGCGGTTCAGCACGCTGCACGCTATCGGTAAACGCTAGCGCATCGCCTATCACGTGGTCTGCAGGTAACACCAGCAGCAGCGGGTCTTCGCCCAATTGCCGCGCCAACAGTGCCGCGCAAGCAATCGCTGGGGCGGTATTGCGCCCTGCTGGCTCTAGCACGATCTGGCCCTCCTGTTGGCCTTCACGCAGCTGTTCAGCCATCAAAAAACGGTGGGAGTGGTGGCCCATCAGCATCGGCGGTAGCGTCGTTAAGCCCTCAAGGCGGGGGGGCGGTTTCTGAAGCAGGGTCTGCTCGCCGGTTAA
>NZ_JAMZBE010000051.1:0-23265 GCF_024158645.1 Halomonas sp. 707B3 | reverse complement strand
AACGGGCTTGCGAAAGCCAACTTGCACGGGCGAATGATCAAAAAGTGCTCGCTGGCGGTGATAGGGAAAGTGTCGGCGCCGGCTTCACGGATTCAGGATTAATGTTAGTGATCATTGGTAGGGCCTATTACAAGCTACTGTTTAAACTTAAATCAGCTGGATGTGGCACCTAACTCACTTAGATTGGCAACAGTTTGGCGATTCAGACAGTCAGTCTTGCCCAGCTACCCTCCATTTCAACAGGGACTTCGATCCAAGTGAGGCGCAAACGACCGGCTACTTTCGCCAAGGCCTCGTATTCTGCAACTCCCAGGCAGCGTAACATCGTACCTTTCCCTGGATAATAAGGTGTTTCAGGATACTCTCTGAAAATTAGCTTCGGGTTGTATTCAGTTCCAGTACGGTCGTGTTTCCCACTGAAAGGGAATCCCTATTGACTGAGGTGTGATGCCGGCTTTTGAGAGCGTCGCAACTGGCAATGTTCTCATAACTGTCTTGAAGCGATCCTGCCAAGTTGTTGATGGATCGATCGCTTTCAAAAGTGCTTGGAGCGCGACGGTCCGGGAAAAGAAAAATCCTTGATCAGGGTTGCCTGGAAACTCGGAGTGGATAGCATTCGCGCTTTGAGGGCTGTCAGCGCCGACATTATTATTCCAGACCCTGCTATGGTGGGCACAATTATTACGCAGCATGGTTGTGCTTTTGAGCCACGACACAATGACCTTTTCATCGTAGCCAAACTGTGTAGCCACTCGCCTCCGATGTTCGCGATCAAGACTGGCAAGCAACCGCGACATTTGGCCAATGCTTAACTCCTCCAAGATTGTCCAGATCGGCGGATAAGGCGGCGTATGGTAAGTGTGGTAATAGTGCTTAATGGGGTTGGTAAGTCTCAATCCAAGACGTTCTTCATGAAATTGCGGTGCGCTTCCATGTCCTTGAAATGTTTGGTTTTGAGATAGAAGTGGGGGCCGCAGTCTTTGTCATTGGCCATAGCGTTAACTATGGCGGATCTGAACGCGACTTCTACTTGTTCAATAGCGTCAAGGAGCACTAGCCGAAGACTACGATCGAACTCGTAAAGCGCAAGAATATCGTCAAACCTTACACCCGGATAAAAACGTTTTTGATCATCCTGCAGCGGCCGCGTATAAATGAGCAGCTGGTAATACCCGACAAACTGAAGGACATTAAGTGCTTGTGATTGCTGACCTTTGGTGATGAGGCCCTTGGCGCGAAGATGACGAAGGTGGGCGTAAGAGGATTTTGCGGGTTTTGTGAAGTTTAGTTGTGGTTGCAGTTGTGGCCCCATACATTCTTTTACCACTAAAAAAACTAACCCCCTGGTGCGCAGTCAGGACGAATCCTGTGAGGCGTGGGGGTTATTCTTATCTTAAATAGTAGGCTTCTACTGTTCTCGTGTCAATCTAGACTGTTTCCTATCTTGAATGGGTACCCGTCCCAGGGGGAACCTTGGCTGATACAAGTCCACTTGCAGTAGTAGACTTCTACTGTGCCCATGCCAATCTAAGCTGTTTCTTATCCGTAATGGGTGCTCGGCCCAGGATGAACCTTGGCCAGGACTAGCCTACTTGCAGTTGTACGTTTTGTCTGAGGAGTAAAAGGCAGCTATAGGGGGAATGTTGCACCGGAATCCAACGTATAGCCTGTATAAAATTCATCGAATTTCACATGTTTGGTTGGAAGTACTTTACCTATACACCAAGATGAATATAGAAAAGCGACTGGACATTATCTTAGTAAACTTTATAAGCATCCACAGGGGGAAGCATGATTCTCGACGCTATCGATGGCTGGGACGATTACCCACGACGCATTTTTGACCGTGAAGCAACTATACGAGGTATTGCCGAATGGATTGATGCCGAAAGCAGTGTCATGCCTTACGCGGTCTTGCATTGTGATGGCGTTAGTTTTCGCGTGGCTGTGCGCGATTATGAAGAGCAAGATTTAATCTTGGCGGCCGATGAGTACGGGCATCGTTCAGCAGCAGGGGCTTTGGGCGCTTTCGGCGAGCTGATTGACACGGCAAAACGTCGAATGGAAGGAAAAGAGTCCTGGCCAGAAGGCCCGGCGCTAGATGAAATTAGGCTCTACCAGAAAGAGCGTGAAGTCGAAAAGCTCAACACTATGGCCACGTTATTTATCCAGCGCGAACCCCATATCGTCAATGAAATAGAATACGGCGCTCAGCCGGGCCAACTCGATCTGGACGCTGCATCGCTGCCAGAATGCTTGTGGGATGAATTTGAAGCAGAAGGAGAGGCGTTTAAGCTCGTCTTAGAGGAAGAAATTTACCACCGCGTGAATAAGAAGTAACACGCTGCGAAGAATTGCCAGCCGGGTTTCTCTACATCCAGATGGCATGACACAACATCAAACACCAAAAGTCCGGCCCTATACGACGTTTTTTTAACCTGTTAAAAGAATATAGATAACACCTATGTCGACGGGTGTCGAAATGCAGGCCTAGTGGTTTAATAGGAGTAGGGCTTTTAGCGAAGCTGCTGGTTAATTCTAGTCAGACAAAAAACCGATGAGGTAGCACCGTGATTGAGTGCGAAGGCATGAAGGATGATGAGACGCCATGCGCGCGAGAAGCAGTTCACAATATACCAGCTGTGGTGTTCGGCCAGGAACGCCAATTATTGCTTTGTAATGACTGCGTGCCAAAATATGTAGAGGAAGAAGACGACCTCTAATTAGGTGCTATTACCTGCTACGTTCGCATGAATGGGTAAGCAGATTTTTCATAATGGCCAATATTTAAACCTTGATACCCGGCAATAAGCCGGGTTTTTGCGTCTCAATTAGCGAGGCTAATTGGATACAAAAAACCCAACGTCGCGGTACGTTGGGTTTTTCCGAATTAATATCTTACTAATTCAAACAGCTGCAAATCTTTCAATATGGTTCTGTTCTTTATGCTCGGCGTGCCATAGCTCATAGTTTGCCTGCATCGTTAGCCAGTGCTTGGCATTGCCAATTCCGCCATGCTCTAACTTAACGGCCAAATCGGGGGAAATAGCGGCATGCTCATGTAATACGCGTGAAACTGCTGCACGAGACATGCCTAACTTTTTGGAAAATTCAGTGACGTTCAGCCCCAGCGCTGGCACGATCCGACGGCGCAATAAGCTACCTGGGTGCGGCGGGTTCATCATGGTCATGTTTCAGTTCTCTCTCTCTACACAAATTGTGTATCGCATATTTGAGGTGTTGCATTCATGGCTACGTCTGCGAGGCCATCTTTCTCGGTGGCCCTTGATAACCGTACCGAGCCGGTTATCAAGGAACGCCGGGGTTAGTGGTAGTCTAAATAGTCAACAAGGTGTACATCTTCCCCATCAAACGTAAATATCACTACCCAATTACCGTTTACATGCACCGAAAAAAAGCCTTTTCTATCACCCTTCAAACTATGAAAATCAAATCCTGGCAAATTCATATCGTTTGGCTTAGTGGCTGCGTCCAGTGCAGCAAGTATGTCTCTTAAATCGTCTACATGGTTTGGTTGTACTCCTTGGGATTCTCCCTTCTCATAAAGACGTTTAAGCCCTTTGTGTTTGATCTTCTTTATCATCGCATTGCTTTGCTCCCTTGTTGTGAAACGCCCTCGAAGTGTAGCGCGTAACGCTACACGCGTCAATGACAGCTGAGGTAGAAACTGCTTAAAGGTGGCATGGCTGACAGTACAGGAGCAGTTGTTCCGCCAACTAGATTGGCCCCGATTGAGGTGAAAAAACGGGTGTGCTCATTAACGTGCTTCTCTCTCATTCCTGCAGTAGAACAGGTTTTAAGAGGGGGGGTGCTGTAAAGGGTCGACCTCTAGGCGATCTCCAGCGGCTATACCATGCTCATTGAAGTAGCCAGCGTTTACCTCCAGGGCCATCCAGAAGCGCGTGCCAGCTGGATAACGCGGACAGGCTTCTTTTTCTCTCGTGCAGGGGGCCATGCTGGTGATCGACTGGATCTCTCCGTCATGGTCGAGGAAGGCAATATCAAGCGGTATACGAGTTTGGTACATCCAGAAAGCATGATCGGTTGTCTGCTCCTCATCATAGACGAAGAGCATGCCAGCATCGGGAGCCATTGAGTCACGCTCCATTAGGCCATTGCGACGCTGGCGCGAGGTAGATGCCACCTCAAGCATGAGCGAATATCGGCCTTCCTTAGCGTGCAAAACACCAGAGGAAAATGCAGTGGCCTGTCGAAGAATCATCCCCGTGATTAGAGCAGTGCCAATCAAGAAAAGCGCCAAAATGCGGATACTTTTTCGGGTCGTGGGCCGATCGAATCCCACAAGCCTTTGTTGACGCTGAAACATTATCACCTGGGCTCCAGAATAAAATCAGAATGTCACTCCAAGATAGAGCCGAGGGTGACCGTAACGGTTAGGGTTTGGGGGAACATATTATGCTGGCGACCACATTACTGGTCCGCTGGCTGCGCCATGCTCACTGGGCCAGCCCAGCAGCCGTGCAGCACGCTATTGAATTTTCACACTTAGCAGCCCGGGTAACGCTCCCAGCAGCTAGCGCCAGCGAACTCGGCATCATCCAATGGCACCGATGGCCGCTTTGCTTAGGGGACGATATTGCCTACTGGCGACCAGGGCGAACGGGGCTGCAATGTCAGCGCTTGCCTTATCCAGCGGCCGCTGGACTCACATCGACCACCTACGATGACAACTTCAGCTGCTCGATCAGAGACATCATCTCCCTGGCGTCTGGGAAAGGCGATCTCGTCGGCTACGCCACTCTCGACGCCTATGCTATCGGCGAATGTCGCGAATTGGTTCACAACAACCGTGCCAGCATCGAACCTTTGCCCAACTGGCATGAACTCCGCTTCCATGGCGGTTCTGGCGCTGAAGAGTCAGTAGAAGGTTTCAGTTGGCGGCCCTGGGGATACCATCTAAACAACCAGGGTGGCGCCCATCACTTCGCTACAGCTTGTCTGATTGCTGGCTTCCTCGATCCTGAGCTGCGCATAAAAGCTCCCTTGACCAGGCATGAACTGAACACCGAGGTCGCCCAAGTTATTCTCAGCGCCTTCGACATCTTTTGCGAGCCAGAGCACCACACAATGAACGAAGCGTTTATGAAGCGGATGGAGGCTGCGCAGATCCCATTCGCCATCTGTTCAGCACCCCCGCCGCGGCAGGATGGCCATCACCTTTTACTGTTGTCCTGTGAGAACAGCAAAGCCATGGGCGTAGCCGATATATTCCGAGCTTACGGCTGGCTCGATTTCTGCGACCTCTTACGCAAGCAGGCGAAACAACAATAGAAAAAAACTGGGCACATCCATTGGACAGGGCTGACATCAGCTGGTGTTATTGCGGCAGCGCGTAGAACCACCAGGCTGTTAGCGGGCTTTGAAAGTACAGTGATTAGCAACGCATATAAGGAGAATGAACTTGGCAAAGATTAAACACGACGCAGAGGCGTTTCACGCCGAGATAGCTATGCGCGTTTACGATGAATCTGTGACCGACGCTATTGACGTTATCACTCGTGATGGTGAGCCAGAAACCCTGCTGGCAGTGGTGCGAAGCCTTGTTGATTTTAACGTGTATTACAGCAATCAGAAAAACTATAAGACGTACCAACACGCCTATGCTGCTATCGGTGCTGCAATTGATAAGGCGAACCCAGAGCATCAGCCACTAAACAAACACTGGAATAAATGAATCTTAATAGGGAAATAATATTTATCACTTTGCCTAGGTATAGAAAAGCCCCTGCCAGCCAGTGGAAGGGGCTTAGAATAGATCCTCTTCGTCACACTTCAGTGCTACCGAAAGTGGATGCTACCAACGTTGTGATGATCGCATTAGCTCTTTCTACGCTAGTGATGGAAGAGCTCAATCAACAACACACGACGAATATTAAGGGTTTGACGGTAGCCAAGCCGTTGTTCTCCAAAGGGCTGAAAAAACGCTCTGCCTTGTCTTTATCGACATTCACGACGAATGAAGTGTCAGTTCTTCATAAACACTGTTGATATTGTCGTCTTCTTTATTACTCGGTTCCGGCTTCGGATACAGAGGTTCGATAAGCCCGTTGGATAATGCTAGTAAATCGCCAAGCTGTTCGTAATCGAAGCTAACGCCATCTGCATTGCGTTGCTCAAGGCGTGAAATGGCATCTGATATAGCGGTCATGGTGTGATCCTCCACCCCTAAAGGAGGTAATGCCTGTATCAGCGGCTGTCCGTTGTCCCAACCGATTTTAATAGGTTGGTTGATGATATTGACCTGGGTGCCCGCCGGTATGCGGTCAAAAATTGATTCAATATCGGCAGGCAACATGCGTATACAGCCACGGCTTGCACGCATGCCAATGCCATCGGGCTGGTTGGTACCGTGAATCAAATAGCCATCGAAGCCTAAGATAATGGCGTGGTCTCCCAGCGGATTATCGGGGCCGGGCGGGACAACACTTGGCGCGGTTTCGCCGCGTGCTTCAGCTTCACGTTTTACCGACTCAGGCGGGTACCATGCGGGGTTTTTAATGTTCATGGTGGTCTCGGTCACACCGAGAGGGGTATCAAACCCTTCGCGACCAATGCCAATAGGATAGGTCTCAACACGCGGTGTCTCACCGTTTTTGACATCTGGGTAGTAGTAAAGCCGCAGCTCGGCAATATTTATAACGATCCCAGTACGCTCTACATTCGGCAGAATAAAACGTCCCGGAATAGTCACTTCCGTGCCCACCCCTGGAACCCAGATGCTGACCTCTGGGTTTGCACGGATCATCTCCAAATAGCCAAGGTTGTGACGCTTGGCAATATCTATCAAGGTATCGTCGTAATCCTTCACTGTGAAGGTGTCAGCCTCTCCGATAATATTGCCTTCCTCAGGTAGCGGGTAATGCCCCTTAGGCCATTCCGTCTCCTGGGTAGTGGCGGGTTGTGCCGCCATGGCGACAGGGAGCCATGCCAGAGACGAAACCATCACACTCATGATGAAGCCCATCTGCATTGGCCATGGGAGGAGTCTCTTAAGTATTGCTGCGTTATTTACCGAGAGCATCGCTAGGTTCCTTTTTCATCTAATGCGTCGTTTTTTGATCGAGATAAGTTTAGTTGTAATCCGAGCAGCGTCAGCAAGGCGGCGAGTATCCAAGAGGGGCCACTACCGGTGCGTGTGAAAGGAGTTAGGCCCTGCATCGGGGTCACTTCGCCAGTTAAACTGGCCTGTTCAAACTGTGGGGCACGGGCTGTGACGTGACCTTGTGAATCGATGATGGCCGTCACGCCATTACTGGTAGCTCGAAGTAGGTGACGACCATTTTCTAAGGCACGTAGACGCGCCATTTGAAGATGTTGGTGTGGGCCAATGGAACGCCCAAACCACGTATCGTTGGATACCGTTAATAGCAGCTCGGCATTACGCGCCTGTTGGGCGACGTGGTCGGCGAAAATGATCTCGTAACAGATGGCAGTGCCAATGGTGGTTCCAGCCACGTGTAACGGAGCCTGTCCGTCTGACCCTGGGGTCAGGCGGGGTGCTGGCAAGTCGAAAAAAGCAAGGGTGTCAGCGAGGAGGCTTTGGAATGGCAAATACTCGCCAAAGGGTACTAAGTGCGCTTTCTGGTATTCGCCCTGCACATCATTTAGCCCTATGACGCTGTTATAAGAGCGCCCTTCACTGTCGCGTTGCAAAATGCCGGTCAACAAGGCGGTGTTAGGCCCCAGGTCGGACGCTACTTGCTCCAGTATTCGCTGTGCTTCCTGCTCAAGCATGGGAAGGGCTGCCTCGGGCCAAACGATGAGATCGATGTCCCTTGCTTGCTCTTGTGTCATTGTTGTGTAGATATTGACCGCCTCGCGCTGCCCTTGGGCAGTCCACTTAATGCGCTGATCAAGATTCCCTTGCAGCAATGCCACCTGGATGGGCTTGCCAGCCGGGGTTGTCCATTGGGCAGGCAATAGGAATGGAACGATCCACAAGGCGGCCATTGGGACAAGGAAACCCCAGCGGCGACGCAGTACTTCTACCCCTAACGTACCTGTCAGCGCGGTCATGAGTGACAGCAAGTACACACCACCAACGGGCGCCCATGGGGCTAGTGGAGAATCTATCTGAGAGGTGCCCAGCAATAACCAGGGAAAGCCGGTGAGCAACCAGGTGCGTAGCCATTCGCTCACCACCCACATACCGGCAAAGCTAAGAAAGGCGAACCGTGGCCCCGTGATGCGTCGATAGAGCCCAAAGGGAACTGCAAAGAAGAGCGCCAGGACGCTGACAAAAAGAGTGGTGAGGGACATCGCTACTAAGGCCCCGGTGCCACTGAAATCGTGAATAGCAACGAAGACCCACGACGTGCCTGAACCGAACAGGCCTACGCCATAACACCACCCACGCAGGGTGGCCATGGCGGGCGTTAGCGATGCTATTTTCCAATAGACCAGTGCTACGCCCACTGGGCCAAGCCACCATAGGGAAAAAGGGGCGGCACTCAAGGTGGTCAGTACCCCAGCGGCTAGCGCTACAACGCAATCTACTATTGGTGAGGAGCGCCCAGCAAAAAGCGTATATTCTTTATCTTTATCGACCAAATCCATACTGTTACTCTGCGCGCTTAAAAGCAGGACTTTCACGCCATAATGCCACTGCGAACATCAATACACCTGCAAACAGCGCGATATCGGCCATGTTAAAGGCGGGCCAATGCCATTCGCCCCAGTAAATGTCCAGATAGTCGACGACGTACCCTCGCGCTAAGCGATCAACGGTATTACCGAGCGCGCCGCCAAGAATCAGGCTGTACGCGCAGGCCTCTAAGCGCGACAGGGGTTTGCATAGCTGCACAACCAATACGACGACCACCACCAACGCTAAACCAAGAAAGAAATAGCGCTGCCAACCACCTGCCTCCGCGAGAAAGCTGAAAGCGGCCCCTGTATTACCGGTGTAAACCCAGTTAAAAAACGGTGTTAGCGGAATGACTTGGCCAAACGACATCCGGGCATGCACGATTTCTTTGACCAGTTGATCGGCTAGAGCCAACACGCAAGCAAATGTGAACCATGGCCAACGTCGTGAAGGGCTGTCGTGTTGCGCTGTGCTCATGACGTTGTTTTTCCTTGTGACAGGCCTGTCAATGCGGTACTGGGCGAAAAGCGATAACCCAGCAGTCGCATGGCGTTCAACGTCACTAGGACGGTAGCACCGGTATCGGCCATCACCGCAATCCACATACCGGTAATACCCAGAGCTGTGGTGACCAGGAAAATGGCTTTTAAGCCAAGGGCGAGAACAACGTTGGTTTTCACATTGCGCAGCGTGGCACGAGAGAGGTCTATCAGCTCAGCGATGCCGGTAACGCGGTTCTTGAGCAAGGCTGCATCGGCGGTTTCCAACGCCACATCCGTGCCGCCCCCCATCGCGATACCGACATCGGCTGCCGCGAGTGCCGGTGCATCGTTGATGCCATCGCCAACTTTACCGATGGGGCCACGACCTGCCGCTTGCCAGTCTCGAACATACGCTGCCTTGTCTTCAGGCATGAGTTCGCCGTACGCTTCAATGCCTAAGCGACCCCCAGTGGCAGCGACGGTGCGGGCATTATCACCGCTGAGCATGACAGCCTGTACGCCTAAACGGGATAGCGCCGCTAGGCCTTCAAGGGCATCTTCGCGTGGCTCATCGCGAACAGCGATCAAGCCCAACAAACGCTCGCCTTCGACGAGGAGTGCGAGGCTCTTACCGGCTTCTTCTAACGCGATAATCCGAGCACTGAGACTTACCTCAAGGATGACTTTCTCGTGAAGATGACGAGGCGTCATTAAGCTCAGCTCGCGACCCTCCACCTGGCCTGAGACACCGCGCCCCGCCAAAGCACGACTGCCGGTGACGGTGGGGAGGTTTAGGCCCGACTGTCGGGCATGCTCAACGATAGCCGTGGCGATAGGGTGACTGGAATCTCGCTCTATCGCGGCGGCGAGCCGCAATACGCTGTTATCGTCTTCCTCAGCAATCCAAGACTCCACATCTGTGACTCTTGGGGTACCCGCAGTGAGGGTGCCCGTTTTATCTAATGCCACCAAGCGAAGCTTACTTAACTGTTCAAGAACGGCTCCCCCTTTGATCAGTAGTCCGCGCCGAGCGCCCGCCGAGAGACCTGCGGCGATGGCGGCTGGGGTAGAAATGACCAACGCGCAGGGGCATGCGATTAACAGCAATGCTAACGCACGGTAAATCGACTCCGACCATGCCATGGTCGATACCAGCGGTGGCACTATCGCCATCAGTAGGGCGAGTAAGACGACGGCGGGCATATAGTAATACGCAAAACGATCAATAAAGCGTGCTATCGGTGCCTTGGCGGCCTGTGCTTCTTCAACCAGACGAATAACGCGAGCGATCGTATTGTCATCAGCGCCTCGTGTTACCTCCACCTCCAGGGCGGCATCAAGATTCACTGTGCCAGCAAAAATGTCATCACCAGGCGCTCGCGAACGGGGTATGGACTCGCCGTTTACCGGCGACTCGTCAATGTCGGAGGTGCCCACCAGGATGCGTCCATCGCAGGGTACGCGATCACCGGGCCGCACCAGCACACGCTGCCCGGGTTTAAGTGACTCCGCCGAGACGTCACGCAGCTGGCCATTGTCCATCAGCCTCGCCGTTGAGGGTGTTAAATTTGCCAAGGCTGAGATACTGCGGTGCGCCCGTGAAGCAGCTACCCCTTCGAGTAGCTCACCTACGGCGAACAAGAACACGACCATCGCAGCTTCAGCGGCAGCATTGATGGCCAATGCGCCAAGCGCAGCGATGCACATCAGCATCTCGATGGTAAAGGGGTTGCGCATCTTGAGGGCGCCCCAGGCACTCTGCGCAATGGGCATTAAGCCGACCAGCGTGGCCAGAATGAAAGGCACATTGCCCAGCGCAGGCCATGCTAAACGAAGCGCGAAGGCTACGATCAGCAGATTTCCTGTGATAATGACCAAGCGCCCTTTAGCGGTTTGCCACCAAGGGGATGCAGAGCCAGATGCGTGTGTTTGGCCATCATGGGAAGCCACTTGATAGCCTAGTTCGTTCAGGATGCCCTCAATGGTCTTCCGCGAGGGGGCCCCGTGATCGTGGTGATGAATCTTCACCGATCCCGTGATCGAGCTTGCCGTGACTTCCTCAATGCCTTCCAGTCGCTCTAGCGCCGATACAACCTTGCGCTCACAACCGCCGCAGTCCATGCCTTCAACACGCAGCGTCAAGACGTTTGGCGCTGTTGTCGGCGTTGATGTTTTCATGGTGCCTCTTCTCTCAATGGGCTATGGTTTTGAAGTGTAAACCTTGTAGCAACTATAGCTTCAAGCCCTACGTAAGGAGTTTTACCATGTCGATGATGGGGCAAAGTATCAGCATTGGTGAGTTAGCACGACGAGCCGATTGCAAACCTGAAACGGTTCGTTATTACGAGCGTATTGGGCTGCTGCGCGATGCAACACGAACCGGTGGGGGGCAGCGCCGCTATGGAGACGACGCTGTGCGGCGTTTGACCTTCATTCGTCATGCCCGAGACTTTGGCTTTTCGGTGGAGTCAGTGCGAGAGCTTTTGGCCATGTCAGATCAGCCTGATATGCCTTGCCAAGAAGTCGATGCCATCGCCACGCATCACCTAAAGAAAGTGGAGTCCCGCCTTCAACGACTGTCCATACTGCGTGAGGAGCTTCAACGGATGGTCACGCAGTGTGCCGGTGGTAAAGTGGAAAGCTGCCGAATCATTGAGGTCATCAGTGATCATCAGCTCTGTATCACTGAAAAATCGCACGGAGGGGCTCACGACTTAGGTTAGCACTAACGCTACGCCCCACGCCCAATGGTTAGCCCAGCGAAACATCCAAAAACAGCATGAGTACCAATCCGATAGAGAGGCCCAGCGTGGCCTTTTTTTGGTGCCCGCTTCGATGAGTTTCGGGAATAATCTCATGACTGATCACATACAACATCGCCCCCGCCGCAAAGGCCAACCCCCAGGGCAGTAGCGCTTGTGACATGCTGATGACTCCAGCGCCTAATAAGCCACCCAACGGCTCAACAAGCCCCGTAAGGGCGGCAATCGTCCATGACCGCCAACGTGAATAGCCCACGCCTAGCAGTGATACTGCTACGGCCAGTCCTTCTGGGGCATTCTGAAGTCCAATGCCAATCGCTAGTGGAACGCCTCCTTCGCTTCCCCCTGCGCCGAAGGCCACGCCAACGGCCAGCCCTTCTGGCAGGTTGTGTATCGTAATGGCAATAATAAACAACCAGATACGACGTAGTGAGGCAGCCTCTGGCCCTTCTCGCCCCTGTTCGAAGTGCTCATGAGGTAAGAGTTCGTTCAGTAGTGCGACCATTCCAATCCCTAGCAAGATGGCCGCACAGGCAATGGCAGCAGGTACCACGCTACCTCCGTAACGCAGCTCCGAGGCTTCTAAGGAGGGTATGATCAGTGAGAAGAAAGAGGCCGCTAGCATGACGCCAGCGGCGAACCCCAACGCTAAATCGCGAACACCACGATTCGGTGTTTTGGTAAACAAGACGGGAAGCGCCCCGACAGCCGTCATCAAGCCCGCGGCAAGGCTTCCCAATACCCCCATGGTGACGAGAGAAACCTCTTCCATACCGATTACCTGTCTTGTGGTAGATGAGTGATCACAGCGCTAGGGTTCCATAACGAGGCAAGCACACGTTCACGTTACTAACAATCCATGCAACGTTGCTAAGCACGGGTGGTTACGGCTCGTTAAACGAGATCAAGTCATAAATGGACGCCGTGCCGATAGCTTGTTCCAAGCGATCTCTTGCCTCGTAAAGTGACGCTTGATATTCACCTTGAGTCGGCTGCTCACCCAACATGATGCGTTGACCTTGACCAAGGGGATCAACAGGCTGGTCATTGACTCTCACTTCGTAATGCAGGTTGGGACCCGTGGCGACCCCGGACGAACCTACCTCTCCGAGCGACTCTCCCGCATTAACTAAATCCCCAACCACTAGCTGTGGAGAGAATCGGCTAAGGTGTGTGTAGCGACTAATGGCCCCTGTGTCGTGTTCCACCTCGATCACCTGCCCGTATCCCCCTTGGCGCCCCATAAAGGATACGCGCCCAGGTGCGGTAGCAATGACTGGCGTTCCCGTTGGTGCAGCCAAATCAATTCCATTATGAGGGCGCACCCCTCCATACACAGGATGTCGCCGATTCCCAAAGCGAGACGTTAAGCGAGCACTAAGCACAGGCAAACGCAACGTGCTTAGCAGGGTATTGCTTTTGAAAAGAGCAACGTCCCCCTTTGGAGTGACCGGCCATATAACCTCTAAGGGCTCTGCCTGATCAGGCAGAGCGGCATAACTGAGGCGTGGTGGCCCAACACGGGTGCCGTCCTGGCGTCGATCTTCCTCCCACACTAATTGAATACGTTCCTTGCCTGAAAACTCCAGCGGTGCTGCGATAAACTCGCTGAGCAGTGTTTCCAGTTTACTGGCGAAACGCGTAGGGACACCTTCTGCTGCTAAAGCCTCGTAGAGGGTGGTATCAATGATGACATCACGCCCAAAGGTTAGGGTATCAACGCTATCAAGCGGTAATGTGCCTTCTTGCTCGCCAGTCGCCTGTAACCTGACAGGGCTAAGTTCAGACGGCGGCAACGAAAGATGCGTTTGCCAATTGGCTTCGGCTAGCAAGGGGTAAAAGCCTACCAAGCCTAATAACCACAAGCGCTGCATCACTGACCATCCTCTTCCCCAGAGGCCTCCGCTACTTCACTCTCAACGGCATCAATCAGCTCTTGCATACCAAAGGGGTCTAAAGGCTCGCCATTGACAAAAAAGGTGGGTGTTTGTCGAATCTGATTGGCTCTGACATCCGCCATGTCTTGGTCAATCACCGCCTGCACTTCAGCAGAAGTCAGTTGCTCTTCGGCAGCCGCTAGATCAAGGCCCCCTTGGCTCGCGATATCAAGGATAGCGGATTCATCAAAACTGCCATGCGAGGCCCATTGATCCTGGCGAGCCAGCAGTCTCTCCAGTACCGGTTCAAAGACGCCCTGACGACGAGCGACTTCTAATACTCGAATGGCCTTATCAGATACGTCGCCGTGGAAAGGAGTGTAGCGCACGATGAGCCGCACTTTTTCTGGGTAAGTTTCCAAAATACTTTTTGTCAGGGGGTAGAAAGCACGGCAGGCTTCGCAAGCCGGATCGAAGAATTCCACAATCGTCACCGGCGCGTCTTCTCGACCCAAAATGGGGGAGTGTGAACGTACCAGTGAGTCCTCGGCCTGGACACCATTCTCTTTTGCTGCCTGAGCCTGCATGTCCAGGAGGGCAGGTTTTGATACGGCGACGATCGCAGCGGTCAGCAATAATGTACCGGCCAATATAAAAGACGCTTTTTTGAACATGTTTCACTCTCTGTCTCAATGATGGGGTGGAAAAGTCGGGTTGAAAAACAAGCCAATCGCTATGGGAGTAAGCCCCCACTACCAACCTGAGCCGGGAGCCGGCCTCGGTCTGTCACTCATGCCCATATAGATTGGCATTTTGATGCGCGTGGTCACTATGCTCAAACTCTAGGCTGGAATGAGCAATATTGAAGCGCATTTTAAGCTGCTCCTTGATCTCTGCTTTGACGGATTCAAGCTGCTGCCAGCCGGTTTCTGTCAGAACCACGTGGCAGTCAAGGGCTGCCATGTTTTCCTGCATCTGCCATAGATGCATATGGTGAATATCCTGGACCCCCTCGATATCTCGTACGGTCTCAACGACTACCTGCCCGTCAATATCCGGGGGAGATCCCAGCATAAGCGTACGGATAGGGCCACCAATTTCAGAGAAGGCAAGGTAAAGAATATATAGCGCAATCCCTATCGTGATCGCGGGGTCTACCCAGCGCATGTCGTACAGTAAAATAAGCGAACCACCGATAATCACAGCGATGGAAGCAAACGCATCCGATAAGTTATGCAGAAAAAGGGCGCGGATATTGACACTCCCTTTTTGCATTGACCACGTGAGCATGGCGGTTAGGGCATCGACGACAAGCGCGACGCCACCAATAATCACGATCGTCCATCCCTCTATCTCAGGAGGATCGATCATCCGCATAGCGCCTTCGTAAATCAGGTAGACGCCGACAATAATGAGGGTTGTGTAGTTGATGAGTGCTGCCACTATCTCGATCCGGCCATAGCCAAAAGTCATGTGCGCATCGGCGGGCCGCCTGGCGATTTTACGAGCGGCAAAGGCAATGACTAACGCAGCCATGTCAGAAAAGTTATGTAACGCATCAGCGATCAGCGATAGGCTTCCCGCCATAATACCACCGACGATTTGAGCGATGGTTAAGAGCCCATTGGCCCAAATGGAAATACTGACGCGCCGGTCGCCAGAGGCAGGATCAATGTGGGGATGATCATGATGATGTCCCATCTGTTAGCTCCTCTCGAATTATCTGTTCTTGGTACTATAAAACCTCTAGCAACTAAAGCTTCAACCCTTGAGCATTGTCTATTTGTATCGCTGGATTGGGAAGCACGTCCCTTGCTCCCAAGCAAGTCATGGCGTGCTGGGCCGAAGTGATCATGTTTTAGGTACGGAGCTCAATCCACTTCTACCGGTAACGTCCAATCCACCATGAGTAGATTCATTTATTTTGTCGAGGCGCACCTTGTCTGGTTTGTGATGTTCGTCGCGGGGGTAGGCTTACTCTTTCCAGCCACCGGAATAATGCTTGAGTTCGCGATTGGGCCATTACTGGCGTTACTGATGTTGATCATCAGCCTCACGTTCGACGCGCATGCAGTTCGCATCGTGTTCCGTAAGCCATCGCGGCAGTTGTTGGCATTGGGGCTGGTCTATGGGCCTATGTCGATTGCCGGGTGGCTAACGGGCCGTCTATTTTTTGGAAGCGGCCCGCTGGCTGCTGGCCAAACCTTGCTCGGCACTCTGCCGACGGATGTGTCCTCTCCTCTTTTGGTACTGATGGCGAAAGGCAATGTGGCGCTTGCCGCTGTTTTCAACGCAGTCAACACCGCGTTATGTCCGTTTATTGTGCCCTTCCTGTTTTTATGGCTCACCGGCCTCCAGTTGGACGTGCCGCTTGGTTCAATTATTCTTGAATTAACACTAATCGTGCTTGTCCCCACCGTGATTGGTGTCAGCTTGCGGACAAAGTTTTCGGCCTTTTTTGCACAGCATGATTCAGCGTATGCAGGGATAGGGTCGATTCTGTATCTGCTGATCCTACTCGCCGTGGTAGGTCCGAATGCCACCACGATCATTGGTTATGGCTGGTATGCATTTGTGATTGCGGGCGCGGCCCTGTGCCTCAATTTGATTGGGTACCTGGTAGGTATGTCCTCACGGTTACTCACCTCTGATCGCAAAGAGGTGATTACCTATCTTTTCACGGTCAGTAAAAAGGAATTCAGCATCGCTGCAGCGTTTGTCGCTGCTTCCGGCTTGCCATCAGAGATCGCGATTCCAGCCGCTTTTTTTGCCGTGATTCAAATGATCACTTCGCCCATCGCAGCGAAGATTCTCGCCCGCCACTGAAGGGATGGCCGTATCGGCTCTTCGTCAGAAGAGCAACCTGCACACGGGGTGTACAGGTTGCTCTTACCGACAAAACAGACACCGCTACTCATAAAGGTGGCAAATAGTACCTATGCTAAGTCACTGTGACCAATACTGACCTTGCTAAAAGCATTTAACACAGAGGCTTCGCAGGGTATCTGTTCATTTTTGGATTTAAGATGCTTAAAAGTATCAGCGAACCCTGGGAAAGGCCCCGCCAATTTCTGGATGATTTCTTGAACATGTCGCACGTTAGAGAGCGTCTGACGCAACCAATTTTCAAATCATCTCGAAACACACCTGGTGCTTAACAAACATCTCATGTAGTACAAGAGGTCTAATTATGTCATCCAAAACCTACTACAGCGTCATAAAAGCCTTGTCTTCTTGATCCGTAAAGGAATACACGTCATAGGGCGCTTCCTGAGGCCCTGGCATCCCCGGTGTACCGATGGGCATACCTGCTAGGCCAATGCCGTCTGCATCAGGCTGTTGCTCAAACAGCGCCTGTACGGCTTCCATCGGAACATGGCCCTCAATCCAATACTCGCCGATTTCGATGGTATGGCACGATCCAAGACCATAGGGAACACCCGCCTGTTGTTTGATATCACCCAGCTCGACGTCATCAATAACGGTGACGTCTACGCCAAGTTCCTCAAGATGGCGCGCATATTCGTCACAACAGCCGCACTGGGGGTTCTTATACAGTGTCGCCTCTGGCGGTAACGCCGCTTGAGCGGAGACCGTCCCAATTAGCATGAAACCCGAGAGCAAAAGTTTGGTGGTCATATGTTGCATTAATTTCAACTCCTTAATGTGAACGACTGAAGAGGTACTTGGCCAGCGACGCGATCGCCAAGCCAATTAATAACAGCATAGCCAGGGGCATCAACCAGTCTAACCACCCCATTGACCCCATAAAAGCAAAGCATTCCGCGTTCATCATGACATCACTCCTGATTTATGCCTTGAGCAAAGATGGCGCTACTTAAGACACTGAGGATTGCAGCCCCACCAATAGCAAAGTTCATCGTGTGCTTAACCATGATATTTCCTCTCATCATGTTGCTGATCGAGACATTGCCTTATCCGATAAAAATGGAAGAAGGCAGAGTTAGCTTTTGTTATAAGCCTACAACCTATAGGTAGCCCAAAGGTAAAGAAGAAACTGATCCCAAACGCTAGATTTGTCACAGGTCATTTTTTCCGCCATTTTCAGCTCTGTTTCAGGTTGGCACGCTATAACACTGACTCAGTTCCATGAAGAAGAGCGCGTACAAATGCTGCTCAAATACATCGCCACCCAAGAAGCGAAAACCCAGCAGCCAAAGAATCCATGAATGCTCTCTTGGTTCTTTAAGAGCAAGATGCCATGTGCCTTGTTCGTCAAATAGGGCACATGAACGATGTCTGAAGGCTCAACCGAATCAGATTTGAAGCCTCCGCGACGAACCATTCAAGCCTAAAAAAATATAAGGAAACGGTATGCAAAAGAAGACGACTTCGCTCCCTATTATTCACGCTACCTTAGCAACGCTGCTGCTGTCGCTCGCAAGCCCAGTGTTGGCCCATGAAGGGGGCGCAAGCACTTCGCCTAAGGATGGCGTCACCATTCAGGATTCCCCAGCAGAGATTGGCATCGAGTTTGGTGGCATGATGCGCATCACCCAGTTTGAAGTGGCAGGCCCGGACGGCCCCGTTCCTCTTGATGGTCAGCCAGGCAGTGAACAGGTCGATCGCTACTTCGTAAAGCCCAGTGACACTCTTTCGGCTGGGGATTACCAGGTGCGCTGGCGTGGCCTATCGGATGACGGGCACATGATGTCTGACGGTTTTAACTTCTCGGTCGAGCCTTGACCCGTGGTCTGGTGGCCCTCAGTAAATAGCCTTGATGTCTGGACCGTCGCGATGATTCTCGTGGCGGCCGGGATTTACCTTAACGCCCTAGTCGCGACGGGGGCCGTGTTGTTTCGTCTAGCGTTTCCCCGACTCCCTGATCACGACCGGAGGCGCGTCGCCTGCATGGGCATCTTTGCTGCCTGGGCGGGGGTCATTCTGATTCTGTTCCAGTGGCCTTTAGAAGCGGGTTACCTTGGGGGCGGCAATATAGCGGCTGCAACCAACCCAATGCTGCTCGGAATCGTGTTTGAGGGTGCGTCCGGGGTCCGGCTAATGCTGGCGGTAGCTGGCTTGCTGCTGGTTCAGGCGATTCAGCTTAATAACTTAGCGCTCTCGAAAACAGCCAACAGCGTGAGCCTAGTAGGCGTTTTATTGGTGATGCTGGCATTCGTGCAGGTGGGGCATACAGTAAACACCCCACGCCTCGTTCTGGCTGGCTTGCTGATCGTTCACCTGATGGCGGCAGCATTTTGGGTGGCCTCGCTTTGGCCGCTGTTCCATTTAGTAGGACGGGGTCACAACCAGGACAATACCGCCCACATTCTGACCCGTTTCGGGAAAATCGCCATAAGCGGAGTCGGCTTGTTGGTACTCGCGGGCGTCACGTTGGCCACGCTGTTAACGGGCGGTCTCACGCCACTGCTCACCACGGCATATGGACAGTTCTTGATCGGCAAGGTATTGATTGTGGCGGCGCTACTGTTATTTGCTGCCGCGAACAAGTGGCGGCTTGTGCCGGCCTTTGAGAGCGGCGACGCAACAGCCCCAGGACGGTTACAGAGAAGTATTGCACTGGAGATGGTGCTGGTCGCGGTTATCTTGTTGATCACGGCAGTGCTGACAAGAGTGTCATCACCGAATGGGTGACTAACAGGTCAACCACCTTGTTGAGCCGTTCCAGAGCTCGAAATTAACGGTCTCCTTCTTATGGGCCTTACGCTGAGGTTTAGGCGGAGGCTGCCATAGGCAATTGCACCAACAAGACGAAAAGTCATTGCTGCAGCGTTGACTCTAATCAGGGGGTCAGGATCCATCATCATGTTAGAAATGCTTTTGGGTAGCAGGCCATATTTTTACGTTAGGTTCAGGCTCGTTTCAGGTTAACACCGTATAAAGAACAAGTGACACTAACCTCTGAGGTAAATGACCATGCGCAACATCTCCTTAACAACGTCTATGTTTGCCCTTTCACTAAGTTTGATAACGAGTGCGGCTTGGGCTGCGCCCGGCCAAGGCAGTGGTGACAATGGCCTAACGGAGGCTGACGTTGACCGCACGATCAGCCTTGAAGCTGGCGATATGTGGTTCGACCCTGAAGCGCTAGAAATGGCGGCAGGGGAGGTGGTTAAATTTGAAATTACTAACACCGGCAATCTAGAACACGAATTTGTGATTGGTAGCAAAGAAGCCCAAGAAGAACATCGCCAGATGATGCTAAACATGGCCAATGGCGGAGGCCATGACATGTCAAATATGGCACACGGTGAAGGCCACGATATGTCCAATATGTCAAACGGCGATGGTCACGATATGGCCAATATGAGCATGGCAGGGGTGACCATTGCACCTGGCGAGACTGGGTCTCTATTATGGCGTGTTCCTGATAATGTTAACGAGCTAGAGTATGCCTGTAACATTCCCGGCCATTACGAATCCGGCATGTACGGCAATTTTTCTCTCTAATCTGACGTATATCCATGAAACTGTTGCTACTTGAAGATGATGACTTGCTAGCGGAAAGCTTGGCAGAGAGTCTCAAAGACAACGGTTACCTGGTTGATTTGGCCGCTTCCTTGAAAGCGGCCAAGTCGCTGATGGCAACCGAGCATTATGAACTGGCGATCTTAGATGTCGGTTTGCCCGACGGCTCAGGGCTGGATCTGCTCGCCCAGTGGCGCAGGCAAAAACGCGACACGCCTATTTTGATCCTGACGGCCCGCGATACCTGGGAAGATAAAGTTGTCGGCCTTGAGACGGGGGCCGATGACTATCTTACCAAGCCCTTCCACGAAGCCGAACTGATGGCCCGGCTGAAGGCCTTGCTACGTAGGCAGTCTGGTCAGTTATCTCAAGTGATCACGCTTAACGGCGTTTCGTTGGATGAAGCGGGTCAACGAGTGTGCTTAGAAGGTGAAACGTGGCGTTCGCTCACAGCGACCGAGTTTCGGTTACTGCGCTACTTAATGCTTCATCCAGACCGCATTCACTCGAAAGAGCAGTTACTAGAGCAGCTCTACGCATTGGAGCAGGATGCCGCCGCGCCTAACTTGGTCGAAGTCTATGTCGCTCGTCTGCGCCGTTATCTCGGCAAATCGGTGATTCAAACGCGGCGCGGCCAGGGGTATTTCTTTGTTTCACATTGATCGGCGCAGTTTACGTTTTCGACTACTCGCCTGGCTAGGTGGCGTGGCGCTATTTGTGGTGGTGACGACCTGGCTACTGCATGGCATATTGTTACAGAATCTTGCTCGGGATTTTTTGGGTGAGCGTCTTCAGCGCGAAGCCAATCATGCGGTCGCACAGCTAGAGCAGGATCAATCGGCTGTCCCGACTGCGCTAGACTCGGTTAGCCAAGGCTATCAAGTCTTTCATCATCTCTACGTACTCCGCTTTAACGGTTCGGTCAGCGCTTCCGACCCGCAATGGCAGCAACAGCTGGCGCCTCTGCTGGAAGAGAACGGCGATGCTCTTGTGGACGTTAAACATAACGATCAGCACATGCTCGTCTACCGCCGCCATTTTGAGTGGCAGGGTTCTAACGGCGTATTACTGGTGGGTGAGGATTTTTCTCAGGTAGAAGCAGGACTTGCTACCTTGCATTGGTGGGTCGGTGGAATTGCCGCCGTGCTTTTAGGAATGCTCATCATACTCAATATGCTAGCGGTTAACCGCGGCCTCACGCCACTTTGGCAACTGCGTCAACAACTTGAAGCCTTGCGATCAGGCAAACGTGATCGCTTGTTATTAGTAGCCCCTTCCGAGCTAGATGAATTAGTCGACCAGCTGAACTGGTTTATGGATGATATCGATCATCGATTACAACGCTCGCGGGAATCAGTCGCCAATCTTTCTCATGCTTTAAAAACCCCGCTGGCAGCAATTACCCAAGTACTGCGCGGCAATCGGCCCATTGATGAAAACCGACGGCATAAACTGCTCAGCCGTATTGAAGATATTAACGCTCAGTTAGCTGCAGAGCTGCGTCGTTCGCGTATTGCAGGGCCTAACGCGGGTCGAATGGCGAACGTCACGCGAGATAGTTCACGGCTCATAGAGATGTTCCGCAGCCTTTACCCTGAGCGTATCTTCAACCTCACCCACTCGGCAGGCGAGAAAGACCTAGTGCCTATTGAGGCTCACGACTTTTCTGAAATATTAGGCATCGTGCTCGATAACGCTGGCAAATGGGCGAATAGGTGCGTTAATTGCGATATTGCCGCCTCCGCTACCACACTCACGCTCACCACTGATGATGACGGTTTCGGCGTTGCAGAAGAAGATCTTTCGCGCTTGGGAGAGCGTGGCACACGATTGGATGAACGCCGTCCCGGCTACGGCTTAGGCCTGTCGATTCTTGCGCAGTTAATTGCCCGCTACTCAGGGCACTCGCGCTTTGAGCGTAGTCCACTGGGTGGACTGCGCGTTACGGTTACGTTGCCTCTTGCAGTTGAAGTGATTAATTAATCACTATTCAGCTTTGATTCAGCTTCTTCCATCAAGATGGTGCCATTCATCATTGACGGGAGTTACACATGGCACGCTCAAGCATCATTTCTCACCCGCTTTCTCGCCGGCAGGTCCTAAAAGGCGGCGCTGCCCTAGGAATAGGTTCCGCTGCCGCAATGGGATTAACCCCCGCCTGGGCAAACCCCTGGGGCCGCAGCAATGTCTACGCGCAGGGCGTTGAAGAAGGGCCCGAGGTATCGCTGGCGATCCGCCGTGAATCGTTGCCTATTGACGGACAAGAAGCCCAACCAATTACCATTAACGGTACCAGTCCTGCCCCGCTGATTCGTTTGAAAGAAGGTCAAGACGCCGTACTGCGTGTCACCAACCTGCTGGACGAGCCCACCTCCATCCACTGGCATGGTCTCATTCTACCGCCGGAAATGGATGGTGTGCCTGGCGTTAGCTTTGCAGGTATCGCCCCTGGTGAAACCTTTACCTACCGTTTTCCCGTCCGTCAGAACGGTACCTACTGGTACCACAGCCACTCCGGCTTGCAGGAACAGCTCGGCCACGCCGGGCCGTTGATAATTGACGCCGCCGAGCGCGAACCCATCCGCTATGACCGTGAGCATGTGCTACTGCTCACCGACTGGACCTTTGAAGACCCCATGTCGGTATTTCGTAATCTGAAAACCATGGAAGGCTATTACAACTTCCAAGAGCGCACGATTGCTGATTTTTTCGCCGATGTTCGCGAAAAGGGTTTCTCACAAACTGCCGAGATGCGCGGTATGTGGGCCAAAATGCGCATGAGTTCTCGGGATATTGCCGATGTGACCGGCAGTACTTATACCTACCTGCTTAACGGTCACTCCCCCCAAGAAAACTGGAATGCGCTGTTCAAGGCTGGTGAGCGGGTACGACTACGCGTGATTAACGGGTCGGCGATGTCATACTTTGATGTACGTATACCTGGTTTGAAGATGACCGTCGTTGCTGCCGATGGCCAGCCAGTGCAACCCGTGCCTGTTGATGAGTTCCGTATTGGCGTGGCGGAAACGTACGATGTGCTTGTTTCACCAGAAGATGATCGAGCC
>NZ_JAMZBE010000050.1:0-23736 GCF_024158645.1 Halomonas sp. 707B3 | reverse complement strand
TCATTATAGTCGCTCTCCCGCTGCTGGAACTCGCGGTGATGGCGGGCAAGCTCGGCATCTACATCGGCCATTTGCCGCTCTGCTTTCTGGCGGTCTTCTTCTAGCTGGGGCTTCAGTTGCCACAGCGTGGCATCCAGGTCGGCGAGTTCACGATCAATACCGGCGAGCCGGGCGAGAGAGGCCTGCAGCGGTTCCAGACGCATGGATTGGCGCATCTGGGCGATCCACTCCCGCGCCTTGGTGTTGCGAATTCGAGTTACCGGCAGCTCGACGCCATCCTCTTCGAAAATCGCCGCCAGCATGGTTTTGAGGGTGTCCATCTTGCCCTCTTTGGCATGCACCGCCGAGACCAGCTTTTCGATATGGCGGATGCGCCGCTCGGGCTTCACTAGGCTGAACTGCGACGCGATCTGACGCAGCTTGAGGCCGTCGCGGCTGTTGCCGTGCAGTTGGGTAAAGTCGTTTTGGATCACCGAGCGAAATTCAGAGGTAGCGCCCAGTTTGGGCGACACCGGCGTGCCGTTGCGTCGCAGGCCGCTGGCCCACTGGGTGTAGTCCAGCGCCGCTACGCCCGCCTCGCTCTCTACCAGATAGTCTTCCGGCTGATAGGGCGCGCCAACGAATCGGTACTCCACCCCGCCTTCTGCTTTGCGGGTCAGCACCGCCTGGCAGATATTGCCCGCTTCGCGGCGGTATTCGTACACCAGGTAGCTGTTGCGGTTGGGCAGGTAGAACGCATCGAACTTCATGCGCGTTTTGGGCACGACCTTGTTAGGTAATTCGCCGTAAAACACCGGCACCAGCCGCTGCAGCGTGGTTTTACCGGAGGCGTTGGTGCCGCAAATATTGGTGTGGCCATCCACACTGAGTTCGACCACCCCGTTTAAGTGGCCGTGAATCATCACGATGCGTAGCAGGTGGGCCATGCCGTGTCCTTGATCGTTTAACGTCCGAAAACGCTATCTTGCCAGACACCTCCAGCGCTTGTCTTACTCTTCTCGGTGCAGCAGTGGGAATCACACGACCACGATCATTCGCGCATGAGTAGCCCCTCAAAGAAGCTCACCGCATTGGCTTCCAGCCCTTCCAGGTAGTAGCCGCCTTCCTGTACTACCAGCGTGGGTACGTTCAGGCCCGCTACCCGGCGGCCAAGTTCAGCAAACCCTGGCGTCGACACGGCGACCTTGGCTTGGGGGTCGCGCTCGTAAATATCGAAACCCAGTGCCAGAACAATGGCATCCGGCTCGAACAGGCGAATAGCTTGGCAAGCCTCCTCCAAGCGGTCAAAGAACACTGCTTCTTCTGAACCGTGGGGCATCGGTAGGTTGAGGTTGTAGCCCAGCCCCGCGCCTTGCCCACGCTCCTCTTCAAAGCCGGATACTGCCGGGTAGAAGTTGGTGGTATCGCCGTGAATCGAGATATACAGCACATCATCGCGCTGGTAGAAGATTTCTTGAATGCCTTGGCCGTGGTGCATATCCGGGTCGAGCACGACGATACGCGGGTAGCGCGAGGTGAGATGCTGTGCAGCAATGGCAGCATTGTTGAGAAAGCAGAAGCCACCGGCAGAATCGATGCCCGCGTGATGGCCCGGCGGGCGCGATAACGCGTAGGCAAACCGTTCCCCAGCCAGCAACGCCTCTGCCCCAGCCACGGCACTCTGCGCCGACCAATAAGCCGACTGCCAGGTATGCTGCCCCACTGGTGCACTGCCATCCGCTAAGTAGCGCCCGGCTTCCGCCAATATCCCGCGCAGGGCGTTGGGTGAGCGCACAAAGATATTAGAGATTACCTCTTCACCCCAATCTTCGCCCAGGGCATGCCAGCGCCGGTGGGCACTTTCCAGAAACCGTAGATAGGCCAGCGAATGCACCGCCCTTAGCGGCCCCACGCCATGATCAACAGGTGCCTGGAGCTCAAACCCAAGCCTTTTGGCGGCGGCTAGCAGGTGCATGGCGCGTTCGGGCACTTCCTGAGGCGTGCGCATTTTGCCGCGGGAGAAGTAGGTTTGCGGCTGATGAAGCGCCTGGTCAGCGTGGAAGAACGTCTTCATGGGTATGGTCTCCAGTGTCCCCCACTCCCTTCACCACAAAATCGCGGGCCACCCCGATATGGTAATCAATCGCCTCACGGCAAGCGTCTGGGCGGCCACTGCCGAGCGCGTCCAACAGCTTGTAATGGCTGGTCGCGATGGTGTCGGGGGCTTCATGGGTCTTGGTGATAAGTGTGATACACAGGCGCAGCTCGTGGGTCAGGTTGTCGAAGGCACGCAGCAGCCGCTCGTTGCCCGCGTAGTGCAGCATCAGGCGGTGAAACTGTAAGTCTTCCTCAATGCGGCGCGTGCCATCGTTGCTGGCCGCTGCCTCACACAGTACCTCTACCTGCTGCTTTAGGGCACGCTCAACCTCAGCACTGTAATGCTCGGATAAACGCTGAATCGCGTGCCGCTCCAAACATAAACGCAGGTCAAAGACGTCCTCTAATTCAACGGCATTCAACGCCCGAACGAAAAACCCTCGCCGGGGTTTTGAGATCAACAAACCTCTGCTTTCCAGCAAGCGCGCCGCCTCACGAACCGGTGCCCGGCTGACTCCTAGCTCACGGGAGAGCTGTACTTCAGAAAGCCGTTCGCCGGGTAAAAAGTGTTGCTGAATAATCGCTTGGGTTAAGTAGTCGGCCACCTGTTCAACGAGATTATGTTGCTGAATAAAGGCGCTTGGCGCCGCTAACGGTGGTGCCATAATTTACACTCATATTAAGTATTACGTACTTTTAGTATGACGCAAAAACTATCTTTGTCGACGGCCGACTGACGACTGTCGACAGTTTTATAAACCACTGCTATGGTCAAAACAGGTCCCTAATAAACATCACAATCGGGCCTGAACCGTCACGCCTCGCTCGCCTAACGACTACGTAAGCCTATTACGTGCTAATAACTGAGGAGCAGGAAACATGAAGACCCCATTGGCTTTGGCCATTTCCGCTGCAGCACTCGCCGTTTCAACCACCACCCTGGCAGAAGACCCCAAACAGGGCGGTACCGTAAATACGATTATTCAGCCAGAGCCACCGGGCCTAGTGCTGGGTATGATTCAGAACGCGCCCACCCGCACCGTCGCGGGCAATATTTATGAGGGCTTACTCCGTTACACCACCGACCTAGAGCCCATGCCGCAATTGGCGGAGTCGTGGGAGGTCAGCGACGATGGTCGCACCTACACCTTCCACCTGAGAGAGAACGTTACCTGGCACGATGGAGAGCCCTTCACCGCTGAAGATGTGGTGTTCTCCGCCGATGTTTTCCACCGTGAGTTGAACCCCAGCGCCCGCGCCGTGCTGCAGCACGTGGAGAGTATCGAAGCCACCGACGATCACACCGTCGTATTTACGCTGAAGCAGCCCTTCGGCCCGTTCCTGATCTCCTTCGAAGCAGGCACCTTTACCATGGTGCCTGAGCATCTTTATGCAGGTACCGATTTCCGTAATAACGAGCACAACGATCACCCCATCGGCACCGGCCCGTTCAAGTTCTCCAACTGGGAGCGCGGCACGGTGATTGAATTGGTCAAGAACGATGAGTATTACGAAGAGGGGCTGCCCTACCTGGATGGCGTGAACTGGCACATCATTCCTGACGGTGCTTCCCGTGCGGTGGCGTTTGAGAACGAGACCATTGACGTGCTGCCCAGCGGCACTGTCGAGAACTTCGACATTCCTCGCCTAGCCGAGATGGATAACGTCTGCATGACCGAAGAGGGCCACGAATATTTCAGCCCCTTTGCCATGCTGTGGATGAACAACCGCGAAGGTCCCACCGCTGACAAGCGCTTCCGTCAAGCAGTGATGTACGCCATGGATCGCGAGTTCGCCAAAGATGTTCTGTGGAACGGTCTGGGCAATGTGCCGCTCTCCGCCTTTGGCTCCAATGCGCGCTTCCAGAATGATGACCTAGAACCCTACGACTACAATCCAGACCGCGCCCGTGAGCTGCTGGATGAAATGGGTTATGACGGTGAAGAGATCACCATCCTGCCGCTGCCCTACGGCGAAACCTGGACCCGCTGGGCAGAAGCCGTGCAGCAGAACCTGCGCGAAGTGGGCATTAACGTTGAAACCCAGGCCACCGACGTGGGCGGCTGGAACCAGCGCCTGGGCGATTGGGATTACGACCTAGCATTTACCTACCTCTACCAGTACGGCGACCCGGCGCTGGGTATTTCACGCACCTACCTTTCCGACAACATTGCCAAAGGCTCGCCTTGGAATAACGTAGAGGGCTACGAAAACGAGCGTGTCGACGAACTCTTCAACGAGGCCGCCACGGCATTCCCCGACGAAGAGCGCGAAAAACTTTACCGCGAAGTACAGGAAATCCTCCATGAAGACGTGCCCGTTGGCTGGCTGATGGAGCTAGGCTTCCCGACCCTTTACCGCTGTGATGTGAAAAACCTGGTCACCTCCGGCGTGGGTGTTAACGACGGCTTTAAAGATGCTTGGCTAGATCGCTAAACCCAAGCCACCCAGGTAGCGCCTGCTACCTGGGTTTTCTAGCCACGCCTTGAAGGTATTCGTCAGGAAACGACTTATGGTTTACGCGCGCCTCATCCTAATGCGGCTTCTCAAGGCCGTGATTGTGCTGTTTTTAATCGTTATTTTTAACTTCCTGCTAATTCAGCTGGCCCCCGGTGACCCGGCCGCCATTCTGGCCGGCGAAGCAGGTGCCGCGGATCAGGAGTTTCTCGATCAGTTGCGCGAGCGCTTTGGGCTCGACCAGCCGATGTATGTACAGCTGTGGCATTACGTGTCGGGTATCGCCATGCTCGATTTCGGCTACTCCTACCGACTGGGCGTGCCGGTGTTTGATCTGATTATGGATCGCCTGCCCGCCACCCTACTGCTCACCGGCACTGCCTTTGTGCTCTCGCTGGTACTGGGCATTGTGGCAGGCTCCATGGCCGCCGCGCGGGTCAAGAAGCCCTCTGGCTCACTGATCATGGCGCTGGCGCTGGTGTTCTACGCCACGCCGCTGTTCTGGGTCGCACTGATGTCGGTGGTGGTCTTTTCCGTTTACCTGGGCTGGCTGCCCGCCTATGGGCTTTACACCGTGGGGGCGGGCCATACGGGGTTGGCGCTGGTGCTCGATGTGGCCAAGCACTTGGTATTGCCCGCCACCACGCTGGCGCTGTTCTTTATGGCGATTTACACCCGCATGACGCGCACGTCGATGCTGGATGCCGCTCAGCAGGATTACGTCAAAACCGCCCGCGCCAAGGGCTTGAAGCCCAGCATTATTCAGCGCCGTCATGTGTTGCGTAATGCCCTGCTACCGATAATCACGTTAGCAGGCCTGCAGGCGGGGCAGATGGTCGGCGGGGCGATCCTGACCGAAACCGTGTTTGCCTGGCCCGGCATCGGGCGCTTAATGTTCGAAGCCCTTGAGCAGCGCGACTACAACCTACTGTTGGGCATTTTCTTCTTCTCGGCGGCGCTGGTGATTGTCTTCAACATCATTACCGATTTGGTGTACAGCCTGGCTGATCCACGCATCAAGAAGGGGGCCGCATGAGCTTTTTCGCACGCTTCGCGCAGAACCGTGGCGCCCTCATCGGGCTGATCATCCTGCTGCTGATTATCGCCATGGCCATACTGGCGCCGCTGCTGTTTCCCGAATCGCCCTGGCGCATGGTGCAGCGACCCTTTTTGCCGCCGCTCTCGCAAGATGGCTTTCCCCTAGGCACCGACACCATGGGCCGCAATGTGGCCTCTGGCTTAATGCACGGCGCCTGGGTGTCGCTGTTGATTGGGCTGGTATCCACCAGCGTGGCGCTGCTGATTGGCGTTCCCTTGGGGGCCATTGCAGGCTACTACGGTGGCATCATTGACGACATATTGATGCGCTTTACCGAGTTCTTCCAGACCATCCCCAACTTCGCGCTGGCGATAGTGCTGGTGGCGATTATGCAGCCCAGCATTACCTCCATCGTGCTGGCGATTGCGATTGTCAGTTGGCCGCCGGTGGCCCGCTTAGTGCGCGCCGAGTTTATGTCGCTGCGCCACCGCGAGTATGTCGAAGCCGCTCGTTTGGTCGGTCAGTCCAACACCACGATTATCCTGCGCCAGATTCTGCCCAATACGCTGTCGCCGATTATCGTGCTGGCATCACTCATGGTCGCCACCGCGATTTTGCTGGAGTCGGCGCTGTCGTTTCTCGGCCTGGGCGATCCTAACGTGATGTCCTGGGGCTATATGATCGGCGCGGCGCGCACGGTGATTCGCCAGGCGTGGTGGCTAAGCTTCTTCCCGGGGGTGGCGATTCTGCTCACCGTACTGGCGTTAAACCTGGTGGGTGAAGGGTTAGACGACGCACTGAACCCCAAACTATCACGCGAGCGCTAGGCGTTTGTTATGGCTGGAGTGCCTGTTATGAATGAAGCATCGACAGAAACCGTCCTCAGCATTCGCGACCTCAATATTGCGCTCCCCAAAGGGGCGGATCGTGCCCTAGCTGTGGAGGACGTGAGCTACGAGGTGAAGCGCGGCGAAATCATGTGCGTGGTGGGCGAGTCCGGTTCCGGTAAATCGATGGCCGCCAATGCCGTAATGGGGCTACTGCCCAAGGGCGTACACGCCACCCAGGGCGAGATACTCTTTGAAGGGCAGGATCTACTTGCCCTGTCAGAAAAGCAGCACCGCGCCCTGCGCGGGCTAAAAATCGGCATGATCTTCCAGGAGCCAATGACCGCCCTGAATCCGCTGATGCGGGTAGGCGCGCAAATTGCCGAGGTGTTCGAGGCTCACGGCCAGCTCACTCCTAAAGAGCGCCAGGCCCGCGCGCTGGAGCTGTTAATCGAAGTGGGAATCCCCCAGCCGGAGAAAGCCATTCGCGCCTACCCGTTTGAGCTTTCCGGCGGTCAGCGCCAGCGGGTGATGATCGCCATGGCGCTGGCGTTGGAGCCCGTTTTGCTGATTGCCGATGAGCCCACTACGGCGCTAGATGTCACTACCCAGGCGCAGATTCTGGAACTGATCCGCGACTTGCAGCAGCGGCGCGGTATGGCCGTGATGTTTATTACCCACGATTTTGGCGTGGTGGCTGAAATCGCCAATCGCGTTTGCGTCATGCGCCACGGCAAGATTGTCGAACTAGGCGACGCCAAACCGGTACTCGAAAATCCTCAGAACGCCTACACCCAAGCGTTGATTGCCGCGATTCCCAGCAATGCGGTGCCGCCCCACCGGGAGACTAGCCAAGTCGCCCCGCTGCTGGAGATCAAGCAGCTGAGCAAAGTGTTTCGTTCTCGGGGCGGTTGGCTCAAGCCCTCCCGTGAAGTGCATGCCCTTGATGATGTTTCGCTCACTCTGGCCCGGGGTGAAACGGTAGGTATTGTCGGTGAGTCCGGCTCTGGAAAATCCACTCTCGGGCGCTGCGTGGTGCGTTTAGAGCACCCCGATAGCGGCGAGCTGCTGCTCGATGGGGTAAATCTCTCCCAGCTCAAAGGCGATGCGCTGCGCCGGGAGCGCCACCGGGTGCAGATGATCTTCCAAGACCCTTACGCCTCGCTCAACCCACGCACCAAAGTGGGTATGGCAATTGCCCAGGGGCCGATTGCCAACGGCACGCCCAAAGCCACGGCGCTCAAGCAGGCGGGCGAACTGCTCGACATGGTCGGCTTGGGTGCCAGCGCCGTGGAGCGCTTTCCTCACGAGTTTTCCGGCGGCCAGCGCCAGCGGATCGGCATTGCCCGAGCACTAGCGCTCAACCCCGAGCTGATCGTCGCAGACGAAGCCGTCTCGGCGTTGGATGTGTCGATTCAGGCCCAGGTACTGGAGCTACTGGAGGAATTAAAACAGCGCCTTTCGCTTTCGCTGCTGTTTATCACTCACGATCTACGCGTCGCCGCGCATATCTGTGACCGCATCGTGGTCATGCAGCACGGCCGCATTGTTGAGCAAGGCAGCGCCGAGCAGATTTTCCTCGCTCCACAAGAGGCTTACACCCAGGATCTGCTCAAGGCCATTCCCGGCCGCGAAGCCCCCGTAGCGGCGACAGCGTAATTTACCGAATGGGCAAGACAAAATGAGAAAGACAAGCTAAGGAAAATACATGCAAATAACCCTGGAGGCGCTGCGCGCTATTGTTGGCCCGGCCCATGTATTGACTGGCGACGATGTGCACAGCCGTCGCGTGGATTGGATGACGGGCGCGCCCTGCCAAGCTGGGGCGATTGTTCGCCCGGCGAATACTGAGCAGCTTTCTGCGGTGATGCGTGCCTGCTACGAGTTGCTGCAGCCAGTAGTCACCCACGGCGGCTTAACGGGCTTGGTACATGGAGCGGAGGCTAGCCCCGATGAGCTAGTGATCTCGCTTGAGCGCATGACCGCCATTGAAGAAATAGACCACGTGGGCGGGACGCTCACCGTGCAGGCGGGGGCACCGCTGCAGAGGGTTCAAGAGGCGGCAAAAGAGGTCGGCCTGCAGTTTCCGCTGGATCTGGGCGCTCGGGGCAGCTGCACGATTGGTGGCAATATCGCCACCAACGCCGGCGGCGTTAGGGTGATTCGCTACGGCATGATGCGCCAGCAGGTGTTGGGGTTAGAAGCGGTCATGGCCGATGGCCGCGTGGTCAGCTCCATGAATCGCATGCTGAAAAACAACGCCGGTTTCGATTTGAAGCAGCTGTTTATCGGTAGCGAAGGCACCCTGGGGATTGTGACCCGCGCAGTGCTGCGCCTGCAGCCACCGACCCCCAGCGAACAAACGGCAATGGTGGCCTGCCCCTCATTTGAGGCGCTCACCGGGCTACTCAGCCATATGGGCAAAGCACTGGGAGGAAACCTCGGCGCCTTCGAGGTCATGTGGCAAAACCACTACCGACTGCTCACCGAAACGCTGGGCCGCCACAACCCGCCGATTGCTACCGAGCACCCTTTCTATGTCATTATCGAATCTTTGGGCAGTGATGCCGAACGCAATGCTACCCAATTTCGTGAAGCGCTAGAGAGCGCCTTAGCGCAGGAACTCATTGTCGATGCGGTGATTGCACAATCCAGTACCCAGCGCGATGGTTTATGGGCCATTCGTGAGGATATTGAGGGGCTCATCCAAGGGCTGGCGCCGTTATTCACCTTCGATGTTAGTCTGCCGATTGCCGAAATGCAGCGCTACACCGATGAGCTGGAGGCCCAGCTGACCCAGCGCTGGTCCGATGCGCGGCTGGTCGTGTTTGGCCACCTAGGCGATGGCAACCTGCATATTTCCGTCAGCGCCGGGAGTGCCGAGGTGTCGGTACGTCGCGAGGTGGAAGCCATGGTCTATCAACCGCTGGCAACGTTAGGCGGCTCGATCTCGGCCGAACACGGTATTGGCTTGGAGAAGCGACCCTGGCTGAGCACCTGCCGTTCAGCGGCTGAAATGGAATTGATGCAAACGTTAAAGCATGCGCTTGACCCGCATCGACTGCTGAATCGCGGTAAAATTTTAAGCTAAACACTTTTTATATTTTAGGATTCGCCCATGTCCTCTCATAGCAAGCCCCGCTACCCCGAGCATCTCACAGGTGAAGGCCCCGTAAACCCTTTTCCAGGGATCAAAGTATTGGAGCGTAAACTGGGCCGAGAGATTCCCCATCGGCTGGGCTCTAATGAGGGGCTGGATATGCCCCACCGTGCCCTGCGGGAACACTTTGGCGATGCGGTGGCGCAGCACGTTTACTGCTATGGCGATGCCGAGGCGTTAGGGGTACGCCAACGCTTGAGCGCGCAACAGAACATTCCTTTGGAGCATCTGCTGGTGGATGCCGGTGCCGATAGCCTGATCGCCCTTGCACTGCGCACTACCTGCACGGCGGGAGACGTTGTGGTGAGCACTGCAGGCACCTACCCTACCTTCGGTTACTTTGCGTTAGGCCAGGGCTGCCGCTTGGTTGAGCCAAGCTACCATGAAGCCCCCGGCGTACTCGCCCCGGATTTAGAAGCGCTAGCGGCAGCAGCCCATCAAGAAGAGGCGCGGTTGGTGTACTTAGCGAACCCAGATAACCCCAGCGGCCACCTGCATAGCGATAGTGCGATTCTTAAGCTGCGCGAGGCGCTGCCGGAGGCGTGCTGGCTGCTGCTGGATGAAGCCTACGGGGATTTTCGTGATGACGCGGGAAGCGAGTTTCTCGGCCAGGCGCTTCCGGGCGTGATTCGCCTACGCACGCTCTCCAAAGCTCACGGCCTCGCCGGAATGCGGATTGGCTACGCGATTGCCGAGCCTGATGTGCTGGCGATAATGATGAAGGTGCGTATTCACTACGCAGTGTCTTCATTCACCCAGGCCGCCGCCGAAGTTGTGCTCGACCACCCCGAAGAAGTTCACCAGCACATCGAGGCGGTCAAAGCCCGTCGCGAGCAGCTGGCGCTGCACTTTATCGGCCTGGGTGCCGACGTGCTGCCCAGCGCGACGAACTTTATCGGCATTCGACTTCCCAGCGCGGAATTGGCCGCTGCAGTACACCAGGAGCTACTGGCCGAGGGCGTGCTGGTTGCCCGCCTCGCCCACCCTGAGCTAGCCAACGTGATCCGTATTACGGCAGTGGAAGAAGCGCTGGAGTCCGGCAGGTTGGCCGCACTGGAAAAGGCCCTACAGCAGCACGGCTAGCGCCGCTTGCCCCGGTGCTATTCCAAGAACTATGCCAAGAACTATGCCAGGGCTATTACAAGGTTATGCCGGAGTTAGACAGTGCTGGTAAGCCTCTAGCTCGCCGCGCACCGCTTTGCGATAAAGGTGCTGCAGTTGAGCCGTCACGCTATTAGCCGCAATCGGCTCGCTGGGCGGCGGTGCCCCAGCACGGCTGCCAACTCTGCGCCCATCCAGCTCCCTCAGCGGCAGAATTTCGGCGGCGGTGCCAGTTAAAAAGGCTTCATCAGCGGTGTAAAGCTCATCGCGGGTAATACGCCGCTCTTTCACCTCGATGCCTAACACATCGCGGGCCAGTTGAATGACGCTATCGCGGGTGATGCCCTGCAGGCAGGAGGTTACTTCCGGGGTGTGCAGCACGCCATCGCGCAGCAAAAAGACGTTCGCCGCCGAAGCCTCGGCCACATAGCCCTCTGGGTCGAGCATGATGGTTTCGTCAAAACCGGCTTTTACCGCCGTATTGAGCGCCAGCATCGAGTTCACGTAATGGCCGCTGGTTTTAGCGCGACACAGGCTGATATTGACGTGATGGCGCGCCCAGGAAGAGGTTAAAGCACGCAGGCCGTGGGACGCCGCGTGAGGGGAAATGTAGGGTCCTAAATCCCAGGCAGCAATCATCACATGGGTGGTCAGCCCTTGGGCCCGCAGCCCCAGGCCTTCCGCGCCTAGAAAAACGGTGGGCTTTAAATAAGCGCTGCTTAAACCGTTTTTAGTCAGGCTTTCGCGCTGGGCATCAATTAGCTCGGCTTCGCTAAACGGCAGTGGAATATCCAGCGCATGGGCACTTTCCACTAGCCTGCGAGTATGCTCGGCCACTCGAAACAGTTGGGGGCCTTGCGCTCCTGCATAGGCGCGCACCCCCTCAAAGCAGCCCATGCCGTAGTGCAGCGTATGAGTGAACACATGCACTTTGGCGTCCCGCCAAGCGAGCCATTGACCATCCAGCCAAATCCAGCCGTCACGATCATAGAGTGGTGTCATCGGGTTGTTTGCTCCCACTGTTGGTGCCAGCCATCAATTAACGCCTGCTGGTGTGGCTGCAGCGATTGATAGCCCCAGGCGGCAATTTCTTCGTTTTGTGGATCGAACACGGCGGTCTTACTGCCCGCAAGGGTTTGGATTACCGCATGACCGCAGAGCGGCACGTAGCCTTCGGAGTAGCCGCCTTCATGCACCACCACCAGCTTGCCGCTGCAGCAGCGCTCTGCCACGGCCTTGACTTGAGCGGTCATAGTGGCGAAAGCCTGGCTGTTGAGCAGCATCTTGCCTAGCGGGTCTTTGGCGCAGGCGTCATAGCCACAGGCCACCACGATTAGGTCAGGCTTGAATGCCTCCAAAGCGGGCAGCACCAATGTTTCCATGGCATACGCGTAGGCCCCCAGGCCACAGCCTGGGGGTAGCGGCAGGTTAAGGTTAGCGCCTAACCCGGCCCCTTCGCCCTGCTCGTCGAAACCACCGGTTTCCAGCGGGTAGTTGGCCGCTTGGTGCATGGAAACGGTGAAGACATCGGGGTCGTGATAAAACGCCGCCTGCTGGCCGTTGCCGTGGTGAACGTCCCAATCGAGTATCGCCACGCGCTTGGCTTGACCTAGGGCGCGGGCACGCATTACCGCAACGGGGATATTGCCTAACAGGCAGAATCCTCGGCCCTGGTCGGCTTCGGCATGGTGGCCCGGCGGGCGGCATAGCGCATAGGCGTTATCCACGTCGCCCAGTGCCACGGCCTCAATGGCAGCAATAGCTAGCCCCGCTGAGTGGGTTGCCGCCGCCCAGCTGCCCGGCATATAGGGCGCGCAGTCTCCGCCATTGCCACCCCGTGCTTTATCCCCTGCTTGCAGTTCATCCAAATAACGCGGGGTATGAAAACGCAGTAGGTCAGAGAGCGTTGCAGCAGGCGGTTTCACCACGTAAAGCTCGTCAATCAGCCCGCTGACTTCCAGAATATTCTTCAGCCGCCGCTTGCTCTCAGGGCTTTCCGAGGCGGCCTGGGGCTGCAAGAACTCCCCCGGCGCGGAGAACACGCCGATGGCCCCCTGGTCATGCCAAAAGCAGCGTTCGTGCCAGTAAAATGCGGTTTTACTCATGCGGTAACCCCCTGCATAAAGGCCGCTAGGTTGGCGCTTAAATGCTCGGTGGGGTAGCCGCCTTCCTGCACAATCACCATGGGTAGCGAGAGCGCTTTTAAGCGTTTGCCCACCTCGATAAACGCCTCGGTTTCCACATTAAGGCCCGCTAACGGGTCATCTTTATGGGCATCCAGCCCGAGTGCCACCACTACCGCATCCGGCTCATAGCGCTGCAGATGGTCGATCAGGATCGCCAGCGCATCTAAATAGACCTCGCCATCGCTGCCCACCGGCAGGGGGAGATTCACGTTGCAACCCACGCCTTCATCGCTACCCTCTTCATCGGCACCGCCCCAGAAAAACGGATAAAAATCGCTGGGGTCGGCGTGTAGCGAGCCAGTCCATACATCATTTCTGGCGTAGAAAATATCCTGGGTGCCGTTACCGTGGTGCAGGTCCACATCAATAATCGCTACCTTGGCAAAGCGTTCGCGCAGCACGGTAGCCGCCAGCGCAGAGTTGTTCAGCAGGCAAAAGCCGCCTGCGCGCTCCGGCCCAGCATGGTGGCCTGGCGGGCGGCACAGCGCATAGGCCACCGGTTCTCCGTCTAGCACCGCTTCTGCTGCCGCCTCAGCAGTGGCGGCCGAGGCCAGCGCACCTTGAAAACTGGTCGCGCTGAGCGGGCAGGCCATATCGTGCAGGTGCCAGCCCGCTTGCCCAATCGGGTGGCGCGGGTAGTGGTGGCCTCCTCCGCAGGGGTGAATGTTGGGTGCCACGAACTCGGCGGCATTGGGCAGCGCCTGCCAGCGGGCATAGATTGTTTCCAAGAACGTCAGGTAACGCGGCGTATGAATTTGCTCTAAGCGCTTACGCAGCTTGGGGGAGTCTGACTCAACTGGCGCAGTGAGCACTAAGCCAGCCTTTGCTAACCCCTGCGTCAGTAGCTCGGCACGCACCGGGCCTTCCGGCGATGCGACGGGCTGGCCACGTAGCAGGAAGGTAGGCGGCGCATGCATCGCCTGATCAGGATGATAAAAGCACTTCATGGGTCGCAGTCCTTAGCGAAACTATGAAACAGCAGATTCAGGCAGTGACTCCCATATTTCAATAGCAGCGGCTAAATCTTCCAGCGAAGCGCCCACCGATTTAAATAGCGTGATGGCGTCTTTATCCGAGCGCCCAGGTTTGGTGCCTGTCAGCACTTCGGCAAGCTCGGCTTGGATGTCATCAAATTGGAAAGCGCCTTCATCTATGGCCTGCAGAATATCTCCCGCTTCGCCTTTTGCCCCGGCGTAGGTATCCACAAATACTTGTGAGCGGCGTAAGCACTCTGCGTCGGTTTCCCGCATTTGCGGCCGAAACGCGCCAATTAGATCCAGGTGTGTTCCTGGCGTCAGCCATTCGCCTTTAATGATCGGCTGGGTAGAGAGCGTCACGCAACTGACAATATCCGCTTCCGCCACGGCGGCGGGTAATGCTTCTACTACTTGGGTATCAAAACGGCTTGCGTACTCCTCAGCAATCGCCGTTGCCTTGCTGGGGTTACGTCCCCAGATCAGTACCCGCTTGATCGGCCGCACGCTAGCGTGGGCTTCAATTACCATGGGTGCCAGCTTTCCTGTCCCCACGACCAATAGCGTATCAGCCTCTTCGTTGGCTAATGCTTGAGCAGCCAGAGCAGAGGCTGCCGCAGTACGGCGGCGGGTTAATTCACTGCCATCGATACAGGCCAGCGGCTGGCCGTGCTTGCCTTCGCTGAGCAGGTAAAGCCCGGAAATAGCGGGAATACCGTGCTCGGCGTTTTGCGGAAACACGTTGACCATTTTCACACCGATATAGCCAGCGGCTTCCCAGGCGGGCATCAGCAGCATGGTGGCTTCACCATCTGGCCGGTGCATAGCATGGTGATGACGCGGCGGAGATTCCACGCCGTTCACAAAGGTATGCCGTAAGCGTTCGATCAACCCTTGCCAAGCAAGATACTTTGCTACTTCCACTGCTGAGACGACCTGCATATCATGCCTCCGGAACTGCGGCGATGACCATGATTTCGACTTTCCACTCAGGCTTAGCCAGCTTGGCTTCAAGCGCGGCGCGCACTGGCGGGCGGCCAGGCACTACCCAGGCATCCCAAGCTTGGTTCATTTGATCGAACTCCGCCATGCTGGTGACCCACACTTGGGCAGAAATTAGGTGCTCTTTGGATGTCCCCGCTTGCACCAGCAGTTGGTCGATACGTGCAAGCACTTGCTCGGTTTGCCCACGCATATCGGCGGTGGTATCCGTTGGCACTTGGCCTGCGAGATACACCGTGCCGTTATGAATCGCCACTTGGCTCATGCGAGTATTGCTGTCTTGATAGGTCACGCCCATGGGGTCTCTCCAAGGAAGGTGGGGATCCTCTTGAGACTACGACGATGCAAAAGGGTGTGCTTGCCCGAAACTCTGGCAAATTTGCCCGCAAGTCAGGCAGGCAGCGTGTTCAGGCGTTATCTATCAGAAGAGGGGGAAATCTCAAAGTAACGACGATAGGCGCGGGAGAAGCTGCCTTGGTCGCGAAAGCCCACCAGCATGGCAATGTGGCCAAGACTCAGCGCGCTATGGCGAACCATCGTGCGCGCATGCTCTAACCGCCTGCGCTGTACATAAGCCAGCGGCGTCACGCCAGTTAACTCGCGAAAGCAGCTATGAAAGTGCCCAGGGCTTAACGCACACAGCGCGGCTAACTGCTCCACCCGTATTTCATCCGCCAAATGCTGATCTAGCCAAGCATCCAAACGTTCTAGATCGAGCCGTTCGCTGATACACCGAACTCCGAGCTGGTCGGCCGTCTGTTTTGGCGCATCGTTTAGGTACATATAGAGCGCCCGCAGCAGCAGCACGGCGATTTCATTTTGCAGTGCTGGGCACTGATCAAGCTGATGAGCGAGCGCATGGGTAAGCTGATTTAAGGCAGGCGGAACGGTAAAGAAACGCGGCTTATCGAATAAGCGCTCAATCTCACTGCCCTTTTCCAGCGTGGCTAAGTGCTGCACGGGGATATCCAGCACCAGCGTACGGTTGCTGCCATCGCCCTGATACTCGTGATGGCGCGACGAAGGGATCAAACAGCCACGGCGAGCGGTGACCCGCTCCCCCTGGCCTTCCATGGCAAGCTCGGTAACGCCACACGTCGCCAGGATTAGCTGGTGGAAATTGTGGGAGTGCGCCACCTGCTCTGGGGCCAAATTGCGGCTATGCAGCTCAAACTGGGCCATGAACTTACCATTGGGTTGATTCTCAACAAGGGCCTTCACTATACGGCGATGCCCCGCTTAAAATCGAGGGTGCGTTAACGTTGCATTAACGCACCCTACAACAGGCCACTACCCTTATGCGTCAGGCAGGGCTGCGATCACCATAATTTCCACTTTCCACTCGGGCTTGGCCAGCTTGGCTTCCAGCGCCGCGCGTACCGGCGGACGACCCGGCACCACCCAGGCTTCCCACACTTCGTTCATTTCCGCAAACTCGGCCATATCGGTCACCCACACCTGAGCAGAGATCAGGTGCTCTTTAGAGGTGCCCGCCTGCGCCAGCAGCTCATCGATGCGCGCCAACACCTGCTCGGTTTGGCCACGCATGCCCACCGTGGCATCTGCCGGTACTTGGCCCGCGAGGTAGACCGTTCCGTTATGAACAGCCACTTGGCTCATACGTGCATTGCTTTCGTGATAGGTCACGCCCATGGGATATCTCCAGCGAAGGTAGGTTTTTTCTTTCGTTTATAACAACCCCGCATATTTACCATAAAAAGCGTTTAGCACTAGGCCCTAATGGGCTGAAATTTGGAATTTTTGACTCACTGACATCTTCACTAAAACGTTTTATTAGCGTGAATCATCAAACAACGGGCACAAAAAAGGGCCTAGCGATAAAACGCTAAGCCCCTGAATTTGGTGCCGGTGGCCAGACTCGAACTGGCACACCCGTAAAGGCGGCGGATTTTGAATCCGCACAGATGTACTTTAAAGGCCGCGCTTGCACAAGGCCTTGTAGCTAAATCAGCACTTTAGCGATTTACATCCTTTGCACACAGCACGTTGGTCACACCCAATCTGCGACCAAAACGCGACCACAATAGCATTTGAGCCCCCGGCTAATGATTGGTAACTGCTTAGGCGGCGACCAGTTGGCAACCAGATTGCTCCCACTGCAGCAAGACGAGGGGGACAACATATCAAGCTGCACGAAGCGGCTTAAGGACTAAAGCAGGGTATAACCTGACAAGCGCACCGCGCGCATTTAGGATCTGCCTCTATTCTGAGCCGCCCAACAGCAAAGTTGTTGGTGACGGAAAGCGACGAGCTAGTGCTTCAATATCGTTACATCCTGGAAACACTGACCCACGAAAGTGGGCTGATCGGAATCGTGTTCTATACGACGTGGTCGTCATTGGTCTCGAGACACTGCATTAGCTATCACACAGTTTCGTCCGCCACGCTTGGCTGCATAAAGTTGTTGGTCAGCAGCCTCAACGAATGCTTCCTTGCTCATTCCCTCGCGCCAACTATACAGTCCCGCGCTAATGGTAATTGCACGGTGCGGCCAGGATGTTTGCTCGACAGTAGATCTGAGCCGTTCGATGATACTGAAGGCTTCTCCAATGGTCGTATCCGCCAGCAGTATGGCAAATTCCTCGCCACCGATGCGAGCCACACAGTCATAGGGACGAATCGCAGAAATCAAAACCTTGCCGAGTAAACGCAGTAAGTCGTCACCGGCGGGATGGCCATAGATGTCGTTGAATGACTTAAAGCTGTCGACATCAATCATGGCAAGGGTCAGAGTTCTTGGAGCATCACGCTTGACACGACTGATTGCCTCATCTAGGGCCTTGTCCATGACACGGCGATTCGGCAAACCGGTCAGAGGATCAGTGAGACTCTCCTCACGCAGAGCTAAATTAGCGACCTCGAGCTGCTGCTTCAGGCTTTGCAACTCTCGGTTCTGTTTATTCGCCAGTGTCAGCAGAGAGACGACATGATCCTGCGCCTTCCGCTGAGCGGTGATGTCGACAACCTGGGAGATAAAGTTGCGCACGCTGCCATCCTCATTACGCACTACAGAAACCGACAGGAGAGCATGAACCACATGACCGGCTTTGTGTAGATAGCGTTTTTCTATCTGATAATGCTCTCGGTGGCGGTCGATGACCTCCTGCAACAACGCAAGGTCTTTGTCCAGGTCACCTGGATGGGTGATGTCCTGAAATGTAAGTCTAAGTAGTTCGTCCTCGCAATAACCGAGAAATTCACAAAGGCGTCGGTTGACCACTAACCATTCACCTTGAAGCCCGACAAGCGCCATGCCGATACCGGCGTGGTGAAAATTATTACGAAAAGCCTCTTCGCTTTGCCGTAGTTGTTCCTCGCGACGCTTTCTGTCACTGATATCTTGATGTGTCCCGTACATCATTAGTGGTTTACCGTCGGAACTCCAGCTAAACACCTTCCCTCGGTCTAGCACCCAAACCCAGTGGCCGTCCCGGTGCCGCATTCTGGCCTCAACTTCGTAGAATTCGGCGTTGCCTTCGAAGCAAGCCTGTAGCGCGGCATTCGAGCGTGCGAGGTCTTCCGGGTGGGCGTAGCGTATCCATGTTTCAATGGTGATCGGTGCCAGTTCTTCTAGCGTGTAACCGATGATTTCCGCCCAGCGTTCGTTGAAGCGGGTCTCGCCGGACTGGACGTTCCATTCCCAGGTGCCAACGTTGGTGCCCCTAAGGATGGCTTCATAGCGGAACCGCGCATCTACTTGCTCTTGGATCGACGGATCTTCGGGCACGAAGGTGTCGTACAGAGTTTCTTTGCCTTTCACATCTGTCAGGTCGATGTGAGCTCCGGCAAGCCCAAGTACGCGGCCGTCACTGTCGCGAATTGCAATACCGCGGCAACGCATCCAAACAGTACTACCGTCTAGATGTCGGTATCGGACGATTCGGTCGATTGGGAACTGCGGCTCGTGACAATGCCGTGCCATGTCGGCATCGAGAAGCGTCAGGTCATCGGGCTGCGTTAAGGGCCGCCATGCCAGAGAGTCTATCGGTATGTCATCCGCTTGATAGCCAAGGGTCAACCAGAAACCGGCGCTAAGTCTGGCCGCCCCGGTCTGAGTCAAGTCCCTAAACCAAATGCCACTCAAACAGTCGTCTGCGAGAAAACACAGCAACTCGGGGTTATCGGAGAAATTAGCCCAGAAATATTTTTGTTCTTCCGTCATCGTAGCGCCCTCATGGAAGAATGGCCCAACCACTTCCTACTCTTAGAAGTGCCCGCGATAACCTGGTAACTCCTTGCGCGCTACGCCAATGGCGCATAAAGAGTAGCTTAAAATCATTCCAGTCTTTATTCTGCGTACGATTGGACCGTCATCGAGTCAGACAACCAATCAAGAACTTGGTCGGCAGGCATGGGTTTGGCAATGCCATAGCCTTGACCAAAAAGGCAACCCAGCTCGATCAACCGTGCAGCGTGGGCCGCCGTCTCAACGCCTTCGGCAATGACATGGCGCTCGAAGGCTCGCGCCATACTGATCACGCCTTCAACGATATTTTCATCGCTTTGGTCTGTCAGCATATCGCGGACGAAACTCTGATCGATTTTCAGAATGTCCACAGGTAGCTGGCGAAAAATAGTCAGCGAGGAGTAACCCGTCCCAAAATCGTCAAGGGAAACCTTTATACCTGCCGCTTTACACTGATTTAACGTCAGTATTACTTGGGTCATGTCCTCAACCGCAGCGGTTTCCAACACCTCAATTTCAAGCTGACTACCTTCCAGTGAGGGAAAGCGCTTGAGCTGTTTGTCAATGGTGTCGAATAAACTCGCCTGTCGCAGCTCGTTGGCACTTACGTTGACGCTAACATGCAGCCGATGGCCCGCCATTAACCACTCATTGAGCTGCTCTATCGCACAGCGCATCACATACTCACCGAATTGAGATTCAATGCCCGACCCGATGATCGGAGGTAAAAAACTGGCCGGAGGTAACAATCCTTGGGTGGGATGCTGCCACCTGACCAGGGCCTCAAAACCGATGACAATGCCGTTGGCAAGATTGACCTTCGGTTGATAGAAAAGCACAAACTCCTGGTTGATCAACCCCATTCTAATTTGATCGACGAGATGGTTCCGACTTTCAATCTTCCTCGCCACGCTGGCGTCATAAACGTGGTACTGACTGCGGCCGTTTTCTTTGGCTACGTACATGGCCTGATCGGCATGGCGCAACAGCGTGTCAGCATCAACGTCATCCTCAGGAAACAACACCACACCCATGCTGGCCGATGCGATAGGCAGATAGTCGTCAATAGTCAGCGCCTCTTTAAGTTCTGCCATCAGCCGTTGAAGCAAAGCGTGAAGCTCTATCTCACTCTTTAAATCAGGCAGCAGCAGAACGAATTCATCACCGCCGATTCGCGCGACGGTGTCGGACTCTCGCAACATACTGGTCAAGCGCTTAGAGGTTGCAATCAGAACCCGATCGCCAATGGCGTGTCCTAGCTTATCGTTGATGTGTTTGAAGTTATCCAGATCGATGTAACAAATCGCCAGCAAATGCTGCTCACGACGCGCTTTGGCCATGGCCTGCTGGAGACGGTCAGTGAGCAACCGGCGATTAGGCAAACTGGTCAGAGGGTCATGGTTTGCAACACGATCAAGCTCCGCCTCGTGGGCTTTGCTCTGGGTGATATCAGAAAATACAGCGATATAATTGAGGATCTGGCCTAAATCATCGTAAACGACCGAAATGGACAGGTTTTCAATGTAGAACTCGCCGGACCGCCGACGGTTTCTGACTTCGCCATGCCAGAAGCCCTGGGTTTCAAGGGAGTAGGCAATGTCCTCTTCAAGTCCACTGGACTGGAGTTCAAAAAGCACAAACTGTGTTTTATGGCCGATAATGGCGGTTTTTTCATACCCAGTTATTCTTGAATAGGCTGCGTTAGCGTCCAGAACAACCTGTTCGGCATCGGTGATCAACACGCCATCATTGCTGGATTTGAAAACGCTGAGTGCACGCTGCATTTCCAGATCAGCAAGCTTCCGTTCGGTAATGTCCAAATGCATGATGACAGCACCATGCAGGTCCTCGGAATTCAGGGAGGCAACCATGAGCCGGAACCATTGCTGCCGAGAGGACGAGTGGCAGGCATATTCCATGGAGAATTGGGATCTTTCGCCCACAAGTACGCTACGAATACCAGCGGCAGCCGCAAACGCATCGGTCGATTGATCACCAACTGCCTTCTCACAGGTTGTGAGATAATTTTCCCCGACCCCAAACAACGGGTCATGGGCATTATTCTCATGCCCATACTGCCGCCAGGCTTCGTTCACATCAATCAGCTTTCCCTCGCTATCCACCAGCGTGATGTGCGCGGGAATCGCATTTAAGATCGCAGCTTGCCGTTCAGCGTACTGACGGTGGATTTCAGCCCGTCGGCTGAGTTCTTGTTGGGCCTGGCTGAGCATAAAGGGCATGCCTTGCTCATCAAAGACGGCATCGACAGACCCGTTGGTAAGCTCATTGATGCGACTCTCAATTTGTCGCAACTGAAAAATAAGATCTTTGATTTCGTCTGTAAGAGCTGTCATGGGCTTACTGATCTCAAAAGATCAATGATATCGGGGGAGTCACTTAAATCTCCGATGACCGTTACGGGAGGCGACGAGCCAATGATCATCGTGGGGGTTAACATAATGCCATCCTCAATCGCACGATAGGACTGCTCTGACAAGTCGATCACTTCGATGGTAAACCGATTTAAGAAGTGGGCCTCGCAGATGGCTTTCAGGTTCTGGCGGGCCCGAACAGAGTTTGGTGATCGTCCAAACGTATAGAGCTTCAGTGTCAACGGTTTATTCATCGTCATTTTGATGATCTGCAAAACGTTTAGTGCGCACCTGGGATGCGGTATTATCCGTCTGTGTCTTCAGATGGTGCTGGGTGGTTTCGGTATCAGAGAGTTCCGCCCGCTTGTAGTCAAGGTCTTGATGAAGCTGCTTCATCCGCTGCTCCAGATCGCTGATTTCGGCATTTACTTTTGCGTGATGTCTTCGCGCGGCAAAGGCGGCTTTATCTTTTTCAAGTTGATCGGCCTGCTCTCGTTCGAGTCGCAGTGTTCCCATAAGTACCTCACCACCGGCACTGTATACATCTGCCAGATCGACCCCCTGCGAACTCAGCACCAGCTCACGAACCTGATTCGAATGCGCCGTTCCACGGGACTTTATGATTGATAAGCTTCGATTGCGCTCCCCCCCATTGGAGTGATAATTCAAATGAATCCAAGTGTCCGCGATGGTGGAAATCTGCAGAGGAGTACTAAAAATATCGGCATCGCCTTTTCCCAACAGGCTCGTAGTCAACAGAGTGATACCGCGCTGTTTGGACCAGTCCACCAAACGCTGAATAACGCTGTGCGCCAATAACGCATTGCCTGACTTAGAGAGCGCCGACGCCGGGTCGATAACAAGGCATCGTGCGTTATGCTCTTCAGCCCATTGAGTGATTCGCATCAAGTGAATCTCACTGCTGCCCGTGATACCACCTGCAGATTTGAGCTTCAACAGCCCGGATTCAGTGTGGGCTTTTAGATCGATGCCAACCGACGCAAGATTGCGAACAATTTCTGGACCACGGGAGTCAAAACTCACAAACAGAGTGGGTTCATTACGCAGGCAGGCAGATTCAGCGAAGGTGCCTGCCAATGTGGTTTTAGCAGTCCCGGGAGCGCCAGTGATCAGAATACTGGCGGACCGGTGATAACCACCTGAGAGCATCGTGTCCAGCCGTGCCACGCCGGTCGAAAGGCGCTCATTGGTAACAGCAGTGAAGTCGTCATCAGCGGGAAAAGTGGCGGCCAGTTCAATGCCGTGACGACTAATAAGGTAGGGCGCATCGTTCTCGTCAAATGCAGAGCCACGATATTTGACAACTCTCAGGGCGCGTTGGGATATACCCTGGATCATCTCGTGTTTGAGTAATACAGCACTGTCCACCATGAAAAGCAGAAAGTCGAGGCTTCCATTGGGTACTACCGTGTTACTGACACCCGTCTTGGATGTGATGATGGCCGTCAGTTCACGTTCGAGAAGCCATTGATGCAGGCGGAAAGCCTCACGCCGCATGGCGGCCTCATCAGACATGAGCGCGAGCACGATATCGAGGGCATCAAATACAATTCGCTGGGCACCCATTTTATCGACAATGGCGCCGAGCCCTGCCAGCATACCGCCAAGATCGAAGCTACCGGACTGCACAATGTCGCTGGTGGGCTGTGCATCCAGGAAGAATAGATCGTCTTTTTCCAAAGACTCAATATCCCAACCAAAAGAGGCGGCATTTTGTTTAATTCGAACGGCATTTTCTTCGAACGCTACAAAAACACCGGCCTGCTTCAGATGCCGGGCACTGCTCACTAGTATCTGCAGCGCCATGACCGTTTTACCGCTGCCAGACTCACCCTCAATGAGGGTGGTTCGCCCCATGGGCAGACCGCCATTGGTTATCTGGTCAAGGCCGTCAATACCTGTGGAAAGTTTTTTGAGCACGTAGCACCTTTTAAAAACTGGATATCGTCTTGCCTACCTAGGACCCATACAGTGGCGTTAATGAAAGCTACCCCTGTATGCAAAAATTCCCAAAAAACAAAGCAATTTAAAAATTAATAGACGCCAATGAAAACAGTTGCTTACGTTTTATTGGCCTAGAATTTGCGTATTTTTGCTTTTAGGGTCTAAATAAAAATTAACGAAAAGACACAGTGTTTTTCAAGATAACTTGGACTGTTTACACGTTCAAGCTATGTCATTTTCCACCATTGCTTTTCAGGACTCAGCGTCGTTAACTGATCTTACCCAGCAACAGTGGACACTGGTTTAAGCGATCATTCGGGCTTCAAAGGCCTCTGGGCTGATCATCCCAATAGCACTGTGCCGCCGTTGT